>NZ_AWQP01000067.1:0-55410 GCF_000972175.1 Pseudomonas syringae pv. coryli str. NCPPB 4273
TCAAGCAGAAGACGGCATACGAGATACATCGGTGACTGGAGTTCAGACGTGTGCTCTTCCGATTATGCGCAGCCACTTATCGCTAGGCTCTGTACGAAAAGTGGCTGCGCTCGGTGATGCTTCGTTAAAAACAGGCTCGGAATGCTCATTTACAACACGTAGACTCCGCTTCCTCGCCTGTTTTTGCCTCGCCTGACCTTCGCTCGCCGACTTTTCGCACAGGCCTAGATCAGGCCAGGGCTTTGGAAGCCAGCCAGAACAACGCTGCGGACAAGGCGACCGTTGCCGGCAGGGTCAGCACCCAGGCCAGCAGGATGGTGCGCACGGTTCCGCCTTGCAGGCCGCTCTTGTTGGCGACCATGGTGCCGGCTACACCCGATGACAGAATGTGCGTGGTGGACACCGGAAGACTGAACACGTTGGCCAGACCGATCGCGCAGGCGGTGGTGATCTGCGCCGACATGCCTTGTGCGTAGGTCATGCCCTGCTTGCCGATCTTCTCGCCAATCGTCAGCACCACACGTTTCCAGCCGACCATGGTGCCGATACCCAACGCCAGTGCGACCGCCAGAATCACCCAGAACGGTGCGTACTCGGTGGTGGTGGTCAAGTCCTTGCGAAGTTTCTCCAGGTCGGATTTTTCACGCGCTGACAGGTCAGGGAGTTTCCCTACCTTGCGGGCGGTGTCGTCCAGGCACAGCAGATAGCGACGAACTTCGATGCGGCTTTCAGGGGCCAGCGCATGGTAATCGGACACGCCCTTCAGGCGGTCGAGTAGCGCGTCGATGGTAGGTTCGGTCTGCTTCGGATTACAGGCAGAACTGGATGGCAGGTCGCCTTTTTCAGCTTTACCCATGGCCAGATATTCGCCCAGCGTGCTGCTGTTGCGCTGATAGAACTGGTTCAGGTGCTGGGTCGCGTCGCGGGTGCGTTCGATCTGGTAGGTCGTGCTGGTGAGGTCAAGCACGAACTGGCTGGGTACGATACCGATCAGCACCAGCATGATCAGGCCAATACCTTTCTGGCCGTCATTCGAACCGTGTACGAAGCTGACCGCCATGGCGGAAATGACCAGCACCAGACGGTTCCAGAACGGTGGGTGCTTCTTGTCATCCAGTTTGCGGCGCTGGTCAGGGGTCTTGTGCATCTTCGACAGTGGGCGCCACCATTTCAACGCAACCAGTACCAGACCCGCAACGATAAAGCCGGCCAGCGGCGAGAACACCAGCGAAGCGCCGATATCGATCGCTTTCTGCCAGTTCACGCCATCGGCCAGCGGGATATCGTTGAGCAGCGCATTGGCCAGACCCACACCGAGTATCGAGCCGATCAGCGTGTGCGAACTGGAGGCCGGAATACCGAAGTACCAGGTACCGAGGTTCCAGGTAATCGCCGCCGCCAGCAGCGAAAACACCATGGCCAGGCCATGTCCGGTGTTGACGTTGATGAGCAGTTCGACCGGCAGCAGATGGACGATGGCATAGGCAACGCCCACGCCGCCCAGCAACACGCCGAGAAAGTTGAATACACCGGAAAAAAGCACGGCCAGATGAGGCGGCATCGCTTTGGTGTAAATGACTGTCGCCACCGCGTTGGCGGTGTCATGAAAGCCGTTGATGAACTCGAAGGTGAGGACGAAAGCCAGGGCGAGCAACAGGCTCACAAGCACCCAGGCATCAAGCCCGCTGAATAAATCGATCATGTAGGTTTTCTGACCGGGTCTGAAGGGGGCGCGATTATGACAGAAAAAATACCGAACGACTTGTCGTCACCACGCGGTGTCGCCTCAAACCAAAAAAAAGACGCATGAGCGCCGCCCCGTTGAATGTTCAATGAGGCAGTAAGGCGTGTAATTCCGGGGGCTGGAAGTCAGAGTGTCGGGCAGGGATCGGCAGACCCGTGCTGTCATGGCTCTTCTTTCAGGCCTTCTTCCATTTTTTGCAGTTCTTGCTTGAACGCCTGGTCCAGCAGGCTGGCTCTTTTGCGCCAAGGCTTGCGTTCCGGTTCCGGTTGCGCGGCGTAGGTGGTGATTTCACCGCCGTAGACATCCTTGTAGCGTTGTTCCTGGCGCTCAAGTTCCGCGCGCAGTTCATCTTTAGTCACTTTAATACCTGATCGAGTCGAATGGGCTCTGGCGATGACGCAGAACATTGCAAGTATGTTCACTCCAGTCTGGCTGTATACCAAATACAGTCAGCGTCCTGTTCGGGCAATTGCGCGATAGGGTTACTGGACATGCCTGTTGTTGTCTGCGGCTACGTGCACCAGAGAAAAACACCTGTCGTAGCGACACACGTTTGATTTCAAGCACAGGGCTTGTGCTGGCAGGCTTGCTGATGGTCTCGCGGCGATACTGCACCGTGACAGCGCGTCGACAGGGCAGTCGATGCGAAAATCGGGTGAGTGGATCAATCGTTGCGAGGGTATTGCCAACCAACTGACGGATACTATCTCCAAGAACTTCTGCTACGTCAACAACAGAGGTTGAATGAGTTCACATGTCTGGTTTTTTTGTACGATTGTTCCGAAGTTTCAGTGAGCCGTTTATATGACATAAGTTTTATAAAACAGTTTTCACTTTCGACGACAAAATGTTGGCGAAGAAATTCCACGCTTTTTATATGCAGGATGTGTGGAGTTGCGCGGCAGGCACCGACCGCGAACGGGATGAGGAGGAGGGTGTCGCGAGCATCGGGCACGAGGGATGCGCTTGAGTAATGAAAACGGCCTTGCTTGGTGAGCAAGGCCGCTGCCTTGGACTTCTCAGTGGGTACCTGACCAGTATTTCCAAGAAGTCACTTCGTGGCAGAGGTAAAGGTATAAGTATATTTACATGGGGTCAATTGCGATTATCGGCCACCTGTTCGATAATCGCACAGGCGGGGAAGGGCTTCGCTCCCCTGAAAAGTGCTGGAACCTACGGTTTACAGGGCCTGAAAGGCAGTTACATAAGGTGTGTCAATGAACGACGAACTGCGTAAATCTTTTGCCTCATTGGCACCGCCCATCGTGGCGTCGCCCGCAAAGCGCATTCAGGCGCTGACCGGTGACCCGGATTTCATGACCTCGCTGGCGCGTGGGCTGGCCGTGATTCATGCCTTTCAGGAGCGCAAGCGGCACCTGACCATTGCGCAGATCAGCCATCGCACGGAGATCCCTCGCGCGGCAGTGCGTCGTTGTCTGCACACGCTGATCAAGCTCGGTTATGCGACCACTGACGGTCGTACCTACTCTTTACTGCCCAAGGTGTTGACTCTGGGCCACGCCTATTTGTCATCGACGCCACTGGCAACGTCTTCGCAGCCTTATCTGGACCGTATGAGTGATCAACTGCACGAGGCGTGCAACATGGCCACGCTGGAAGGCGACGACATTCTGTATATAGCGCGCTCTGCAACCACGCAGCGGCTCATCTCGGTCGACCTTTCCGTGGGCGGTCGTCTTCCCGCGTACTGCACGTCCATGGGCCGCATTCTGCTGGCCGCACTGGATGACGTGTCGCTGCATGAATACCTTGACCATGTCGATCTGCAGCCCAAGACCAGCCGCACCATTCGCACGCCGGAAGCCTTGCTCGAATGTCTGCAACTGGTTCGGCAACAGGGCTGGTGCATTGTCGATCAGGAACTGGAGCAGGGGCTGCGTTCGATTGCCGTACCGGTCTATGATGCGTCGGGCCAGGTGCTGGCTGCGCTGAATGTCAGTACCAGCGCTGGACGTGTGGCACGCAGCGAGCTGGAACAGCGCTTTCTGCCGATCATGCTCGATGCCAGCCGCGACCTGAGTACGCAGCTGTTTACCTGACGTGGCCGTGTTTTCGCCGGATTGAATTCGTTCGATTACCGAACGTTTAGTCGATTATCGGATTGTTTGCCTTCTTGCTCAGGCATAACCTCATTTTCATTCCGGCGCAGGTCTTCGCGCTGATCATTGAACGTGATGTTGGGTTCGGAGCACCTCATGGCAGACATTCTTTCTCTACGCGATGCGGTGAAGCAACTGGTCAACGATGGCGACACCGTTGCGCTGGAAGGCTTCACGCATCTGATCCCCACGGCCGCTGGCCATGAAATCATCCGTCAGGGTAAAAAAGACCTGACCCTGGTGCGCATGACGCCCGATCTGATCTACGACCAGTTGATCGGTGCCGGCTGTGCGAAGCGGCTGATTTTCTCGTGGGGCGGCAACCCTGGCGTTGGCTCCTTGCACCGTTTGCGCGATGCCGTTGAAAAGCAGTGGCCGCGCGCGATGGAAATTGAAGAGCACAGCCATGCCGACCTCGCCAACGCTTATGTAGCGGGTGCGTCCGGTCTGCCGTTCGCCGTGCTGCGCGCTTATGCCGGGTCCGACCTGCCCAAGGTCAACCCGCTGATCAAGACGGTCACCTGCCCGTTCACCGGCGAAGTGCTGGCAGCGGTGCCTTCGGTACGTCCCGACGTAACCGTGATTCATGCACAGAAAGCCGACCGCAAGGGCAACGTGCTGTTGTGGGGCATTCTCGGTGCGCAGAAAGAAGCCGCACTGGCTGCGAAGCGTTGCATTGTGACGGTGGAAGAAATCGTCGATGACCTCAAGGCGCCGATGAACTCCTGCGTGTTGCCGACCTGGGCGCTGAGCGCGGTGTGCCTGGTGCCAGGCGGTGCGCACCCGTCTTATGCGCATGGCTACTACGAGCGTGACAACCCCTTCTATCAGGCCTGGGACCCGATCGCCCGAGACCGGGAGACCTTCACGGCGTGGATCGATGAATACATCCACGGCACCGCAGACTTCAGTGAATTCCAGAGCAAGCTGGCTCGCGCGTCGGAGGCCAAATAATGACTTACTCCACCAGTGAAATGATGACCGTTGCCGCAGCCCGTCGCTTGCGTAATGGTTCTGTGTGCTTCGTCGGCATCGGCCTGCCTTCGAAGGCAGCGAATCTGGCACGTCTTACCTCTGCGCCTGACGTGGTACTGATCTACGAGTCCGGCCCGATTGGTGCCAAGCCCACGGTGTTGCCGTTGTCTATCGGTGATGGCGAGTTGGCTGAAACCGCCGACACAGTGGTATCCACCAGCGAAATTTTCCGCTACTGGCTGCAGGGCGGTCGCGTCGATGTCGGCTTTCTCGGCGCGGCGCAGGTCGACCGTTTCGGCAACATCAACACCACCGTGGTCGGCGATTACCACCATCCAAAAGTGCGTCTGCCGGGTGCAGGTGGTGCGCCGGAGATCGCCGGTTCGGCCAAATCAGTGCTGATCATCCTCAAGCAGTCGGCGCGTTCGTTCGTCGACAAGCTGGACTTCATCACCTCGGTCGGCCATGGCGAAGGCGGCGACTCGCGCAAACGTCTGGGCCTGCCAGGCGCCGGTCCGGTGGGCATCATCACCGACCTGTGCATCATGGAGCCGGAAGCCGGCACCCATGAGTTTGTCGTGACCACGCTGCACCCTGGCGTGACCCGCGAGCAGGTCGTTGCTGCAACCGGATGGGAGATCCGCTTTGCCGACACGGTGGCGGTTTCCGAAGAGCCTACCGACGTCGAGCTGACGGCGCTGCGTGATCTGGAAGCACGAACTGCCGCGGCTCATGGTCAGGTTGCAGGAGAAGCGTGATGCGTGAAGTATTTATTTGCGATGCGATTCGTACGCCCATCGGTCGCTTTGGTGGCGGGTTGTCTTCGGTGCGAGCAGACGACTTGGCGGCGGTGCCGATCAAGGCGCTGATGGAGCGTAACCCGTCGGTCAACTGGGAAGAGATCGACGAAGTGTTCTTCGGCTGTGCCAACCAGGCCGGTGAGGACAACCGCAACGTCGCGCGCATGGCCGCACTGTTGGCTGGGCTGCCGGAAAGTGTACCGGGCGTCACCCTCAATCGTTTGTGTGCGTCCGGGATGGACGCCATCGGCACCGCTTTCCGGGCCATCGCGTCAGGTGAAATCGAGCTGGCCATCGCCGGAGGCGTCGAGTCGATGTCCCGTGCCCCCTTCGTGATGGGCAAGGCCGATGCCGCGTTTTCGCGCAACATGAAGCTGGAAGACACCACCATCGGCTGGCGCTTTATCAATCCGGCGATGAAAGCGCAGTACGGCGTGGACTCAATGCCCGAGACGGGCGACAACGTTGCAACCGACTTCAGGATTTCTCGAGCCGATCAGGACGCTTTCGCCCTGCGCAGCCAGCAACGCACGGCCGTTGCCCAGGCTGCGGGCTTTTTCGAGGAAGAGATCGTGCCGGTGCGGGTCGCACACAAAAAGGGCGAGACCCTTGTCGACAAGGATGAGCATCCGCGTGGCGATACCAGTCTGGAAACCCTGAGCAAACTCAAGCCGGTCAATGGCCCGGACCGCACGGTGACTGCCGGTAACGCGTCCGGGGTCAACGACGGTGCTGCTGCGCTGATTCTGGCGTCGGCCGAAGCGGTCAAAAAGCATGGCCTGACGCCCCGTGCCCGCGTGCTCGGTATGGCCAGCGCGGCGGTTGCACCTCGGGTGATGGGCATTGGCCCGGTGCCGGCGGTGCGTAAACTGGTCGAGCGGCTGGGCCTGGCGGTGACCGATTTCGATGTCATCGAGCTCAATGAAGCATTTGCCAGCCAGGGGCTTGCGGTGCTGCGCGAGCTGGGTCTGGCGGACGATGCGCCGCAGGTCAATCCCAACGGCGGGGCGATTGCCCTCGGCCATCCGCTGGGCATGAGCGGCGCGCGGCTGGTGCTGACGGCGCTGCATCATCTGGAGAAAACCGGCGGGCGCAGAGGTCTGGCAACCATGTGCGTTGGCGTCGGGCAGGGGCTTGCGCTGGCCATCGAGCGGTAAGCCCTCCCGCTTCAACCTGTTGTCCAGCAACCCGGATCGTTTGTCTGCCTCCACGAAAAGGCGGGCCGATGATCCGGGTTGTTGTTCGTCTGGGCACTGGATGTTCAACCCTGCCGATTTTCCTGGTGGCTGAATTGCTCAGACTGATTGTGCTCGATTAAAGACGGTGTTACAGATTGTTTCTTATGGACAGTTCTGCTTGGGGAAAATAATGACTACAACATCAAAAGCACCGCATTACACCGGCGAGGAGCGAAGCAAAAGAATTTTCGCGATTGTCGGCGCCTCATCCGGCAACCTGGTCGAATGGTTCGACTTTTATATCTACGCCTTCTGCGCGATTTATTTCGCACCGGCTTTCTTCCCTTCCGATGATCCGACCGTTCAGTTGCTCAACACCGCAGGTGTGTTTGCCGCTGGCTTTCTGATGCGTCCGATTGGCGGATGGCTGTTTGGTCGTGTCGCAGACAAACATGGCCGCAAGAACTCCATGCTGATTTCGGTCACCATGATGTGTGCCGGATCATTGATCATTGCCTGTCTGCCGACCTATGCATCGATTGGCGCCTGGGCGCCGGCCTTGCTGCTGATGGCGCGCCTGCTGCAAGGCCTGTCGGTGGGTGGCGAGTACGGCACCACGGCCACTTACATGAGTGAAGTAGCGCTGCGTGGCCAGCGTGGCTTTTATGCTTCGTTTCAGTACGTGACTCTGATCGGCGGGCAACTGCTGGCGGTGTTGACCGTGGTCATCCTCCAGCAATTCCTGACCACCGAAGAGTTGCGTGACTACGGCTGGCGCATCCCCTTCGTGATCGGTGCTGCCGCTGCGGTCATTGCCTTGCTGCTGCGTCGCACCCTCAATGAAACCACCACGGCCGAAAGCCGGCAGGACAAGGACGCGGGCAGTATCGCGGCACTGTTCAAGCATCATGCGGCTGCCTTCATCACAGTGCTGGGTTACACCGCCGGTGGCTCGCTGATTTTCTACACCTTCACGACCTACATGCAGAAATACCTGGTCAACACCGGGGGCATGGAAGCCAAGACCGCCAGCTACATCATGACCGGCGCGCTGTTTCTGTACATGTGCATGCAGCCGTTCTTCGGCATGCTCGCGGACCGCATCGGCCGTCGCAATTCGATGCTCCTGTTCGGCGCGCTGGGTACGCTGTTTACAGTGCCGATCCTGATGACGCTCAAGACCACCACCAACCCGTTCATTGCCTTTGTGCTGATTACCCTGGCGCTGGCGATCGTCAGCTTCTACACCTCGATCAGCGGGCTGGTCAAAGCCGAGATGTTTCCGCCTCAGGTTCGTGCGCTGGGCGTGGGGCTGGCGTACGCGGTGGCCAACGCGATGTTCGGCGGCTCGGCTGAGTGGGTTGCGCTGAAACTCAAGAGTGCCGGGATGGAGAACAGCTTTTACTGGTACGTGACGGCCATGATGGCGGTAGCGTTCCTGTTCAGTCTGCGCTTGCCCAAAGAGCCCAAGTACCTGCATCAGGATCATTGATCGCAGGTGTGTTTCGGCCACAAAAAAACCACCTGATCAGGTGGTTTTTTTGTCTGCCGCTGTCAATCAGAACAGCTGAACCGAAGGCTTCTCCTTGGAGATGGTTTCGGTCTGTCCGGTTCTTTCATACCAGCCGCCGCCGAGGGCCTTGTACAGGTTGACCTCGCTGGTCAGCTGCGACAGGCGATCGGTGATCAGCGTTTGTTGCGCACTGAACAGCGAGCGCTGGGCGTCGAGGAAGGTCAGGTTGCTGTCGATGCCGATCCGGTAGCGACGCTCGGCCAGACGGTAGTAATCCTGGTTGGCCGCGACGAAGTCACGTTGCGCCTGGAGCTGCTCGTCATAAGTCTTGCGTGAAGCCAGGCCGTCGGACACTTCCTGGAAGGCGGTCTGAATCGCCTTCTCGTAGTTGGCAACGCTGATTTCCTTCTGGATTTTCGAGTAGTCCAGGCTGGCGCGCAGGTTACCGGCGTTGAAGATCGGAATGTTGATGCTTGGCTGGAACAGCCAGGCGCCCGATCCGCCCTTGAACAGGCCGGACAGCTCGCTGCTGCTGGTCCCGGCACTGGCCGTCAGGCTGATGCTCGGGAAGAACGCTGCACGTGCCGCGCCGATGTTGGCGTTGGCCGCCTTCAGTGAGTGCTCGGCTTCCAGTATGTCCGGACGACGCTGCAGCAGGTCGGACGGCAGGCCTGCCGGCATTTCGGTCAGCATGTCGGAATCGAGCAAATGGCTGGCCGGCAGGTTGTCAGGCAGGCTGGTGCCGAGCAGCAGCACCAGGCTGTTCTGATCCTGGGCAACCAGGCGCTGGTACTGGGCCAGTTTGGCGCGCGCGCTTTCGACGGCGGTACGCGACTGGCTCAGGTCCAGTGCCGAAGAAACGCCGACCTCGCTGGCGCGCGAGGTCAGACGGAAGCTTTCTTCGTAGGTCTTCAGGGTGTCCTGCGTCAGCTTGAGCAGTTCCTTGTCGGCCTGCCAGGTCATGTAGGCATTGGCGACACTGGCCACCAGACTGATCTGGGTGCTGCGACGTGCTTCCTCGCTGGCGAAGTAGGTCTCCAGCGCCTGCTCGCTGAGGCTGCGGACCCGGCCGAAGAGGTCCAGCTCGTACGAGCTGACACCCAGAGAGGCCGAGTAGCTGCTGGTGATGCCTGATTGACCGGTTTGCGACTGATCGGCTGGCACGCGCTGACGTGTACCGCTGCCGGTGGCCGAAACAGCAGGGAACAGGTCCGAGCGCTGGATACGGTACTGGGCGCGGTAGGCGTCGATGTTCAGCGCCGCAACCCGCAGGTCACGGTTGTTGAGCAGTGCAGTCTGAATCAGCTGTTGCAGCGCCGGGTCATTGAAGAAGTGCCGCCAGCCTTGTTCCGCGGCGGCCATTTTGGCGCCTTCGACCGGCGAGTACGCCGGCCCTTGCGGATATTGTGCGGCGACCGGTGCTTCCGGCTGCTTGTAATCGGGGATCAAAGAGCAGCCGCCGAGAATGAACGCGGTAACTGCAAGTGAGATCAATGACTTGCTCATTGGCCAGCCTCATCGTGTGAAATATGTTTCTGCTTGCTCTTGAAGAGCCCTGAAACCGTTACGAAGAACAGGGGCACCCAGAAGATCGCCAGAATAACTGCGGTGATCATACCGCCAATTACGCCAGTACCGATCGAATGCTGACTGCCCGAACCTGCGCCCGAGGAAATCGCCAGCGGCACGACGCCGAGGATGAAGGCCATGGAGGTCATGATGATCGGGCGCAGACGCATGCGGCAGGCCTCGATCGCCGCGTCCACCAGGCTCTTGCCCTGTTCGTGAAGCTCTTTGGCGAACTCGACGATCAGAATGGCGTTTTTCGCCGCCAGACCCACCGTCACCAGCAGTCCGACCTGGAAGAACACGTCGTTGGACAGACCGCGCAGGCTGGTTGCCATCAGTGCACCGATAACCCCCAGTGGCACCACGAGGATGACCGCGATCGGAATCGACCAGCTTTCATACAGCGCCGCCAGGCAGAGGAACACGACCAGCAACGACAGGGCATACAGGGCAGGGGCCTGCGAACCGGACAGACGTTCCTCGTAGGACAGACCGGTCCACGAGATGCCGATGCCCTGCGGCAGCTTCTTGGCCAGCGCCTCGACTTCGTTCATCGCGTCGCCGCTGCTGTAACCAGGGGCTGGCGTACCGAGCACTTCCTCTGCCGCCACGCCGTTGTAGCGTGACAGTTTCGGCGAGCCGTAGGACCATTTGCCGCTGGCGAAGGCCGAGAACGGCACCATTTCACCCGCACTGTTTCGCACGTACCATTTCTTCAGGTCTTCAGGCGTCATACGCGCACCTGCATCGCCCTGGATGTACACCTTCTTCACACGGCCACGGTCGATGAAGTCGTTGACGTAGCTGCCACCCAACGCGATGGACAGGGTGTTGTTGATGTCCGACAGGGTGATACCCAATGCGCTGGCGCGCTCGTCGTCGATGATCAACTGGTATTGCGGTTCGTCGTTCAGACCGTTCGGACGCACGCCTGCCAGAATCTTGCTCTGTGCGGCCATGCCGAGGAACTGGTTACGCGCCTGCATCAGTTTCTCGTGACCGACGCCGCCTTGGTCTTGCAGGTAAACGTCGAAGCCCGTTGCGTTACCCAGCTCCAATACCGATGGCGGCACGATGGCAAACACCATCGCGTCGCGCAGGCTGAAGAAATAGCCCTGAGCCCGCTTGGCCAGTTCGAAGACGCTGTTGTCGGAATCACGTTCTTCCCACGGCTTGAGCATCACGAACGCAATCGCCGAGCTTTGACCGCGGCCCGCGAAGTTGAAGCCGTTTACCGAGAACACCGACTTCACCGCGCCGCTTTCCTTGGTCAGCAGGTACTCACGCATCTGATCGATGACTTCCTGCGTGCGCTCGGTCGAGGAGCCGGCCGGTGTCTGGATCTGGGCGAAGATAACGCCCTGGTCTTCTTCGGGCAGGAACGCAGCCGGAATACGCATGAACATGAACACCATGCCCGCGCAGATCAGTATGTAACCCAGGTACGCAGGCCACTTGTGCTTGAGCATGTTGCCGACGCCGCGCTCGTAACTCAGAACGCTGCGGTCGAAGGTGCGGTTGAACCAGCCGAAGAAACCACGTTTCGGTTGCCCGTGCTTCTCGTGATCGATGGGTTTGAGCATGGTGGCGCACAGCGCCGGGGTGAAGATCAGCGCAACCACGACCGACAGGGCCATGGCCGAGACGATGGTGATCGAGAACTGCTTGTAGATCACCCCGGTGGAGCCGCCGAAGAACGCCATCGGCAACAGAACCGCCGACAGCACCAGGGCAATACCGACCAGCGCGCCCTGAATTTGTGTCATGGATTTGATCGTGGCGTCGCGTGGGGAGAGTTTTTCCTCCTCCATGACCCGCTCGACGTTTTCCACCACCACAATCGCATCGTCCACCAGCAAGCCGATGGCCAGCACCATACCGAACATGGTCAGGGTGTTGATGGTGAAGCCGAAGGCCGCGAGGATGCCGAACGTACCCAGCAAGACCACCGGAACCGTCATCGTGGTGATGATGGTTGCGCGGAAGTTCTGCAGGAACAGGTACATCACCAGGAACACCAGCACGATCGCTTCGATCAGGGTGTGCACCACGCCGTTGATCGATTCGCTGACCACCGGTGTGGTGTCATACGGGTAAACGACTTTCATGCCAGGCGGGAAGAACGGCTCCAGCGACGAAACGGTCGCGCGGATGGCCTTGGCGGTGTCCAGTGCATTGGCGCCGGTGGCGAGCTTGATCGCCAGACCGGAAGCCGGTTTGCCGTCGAACTGCGAATCGGTGCTGTAGTTCTCTGCGCCCAGGCCGACCGTGGCGACGTCTTTCAGGCGAACCTGCGAGCCGTCAGTGTTGACCTTGAGGAAGATGTTGCCGAACTGCTCTGCGGTCTGCAGACGCGTCTTGCCGATGATCGTGGCGTTCAACTGCTGGCCGCTGATCGATGGCAGGCCACCCAACTGGCCGGACGACACCTGAACGTTCTGCGCGGTGATCGCGTCTTTCACGTCCACTGGCGTCAGCTGGAAGTTGTTCAGCTTGGCCGGGTCCAGCCAGATACGCATGGCGTACTGCGAACCGAACACCTGGAAGTCACCCACACCCGAGGTCCGCGAGATCGGGTCCTGCATGTTCGACACAATGTAGTTGGCCAGGTCTTCCTTGCCCATGCTGCCGTCTTCCGACACCAGGCCGATCACCATCAGGAAGTTCTTCACTGCCTTGGTGACGCGGATACCCTGTTGCTGCACTTCCTGCGGCAGCAGCGGGGTCGCGAGGTTGAGCTTGTTCTGCACCTGAACCTGCGCCGTATCCGGGTTGGTGCCCTGATTGAAGGTCGCCGTGATGGTCATGCTGCCGTCGGAGTTACTTTCCGAGCTGACATAACGCAGGTTGTCGATACCGTTGAGCTGTTGCTCGATCACCTGAACCACAGTGTCCTGCACCGTCTGGGCAGACGCGCCCGGATAGGTAACCTGGATACCGATGGCGGGCGGTGCGATGCTCGGGTACTGGTTGATCGGCAGGCTGGAAATCGACAGCGCACCGACCAGCATGATCACGAGGGCAATAACCCAGGCAAAAATGGGTCGATCAATAAAGAATTTCGACATGGGTTACTCCCCTTTGCTGCCTGCGGCTTTATCAGTGGCCGGGGCAGGTGCCGGGTTTGCTCCTTTGACGTTGGTCGCTTCGGCGACTTTCACTTCGGCGCCTGGTTTGACGTACTGCAAGCCTTCGGTGATGACACGATCACCTTCTTTCAGGCCGTCTTCGATCAGCCAGTCGCTGCCCACGGTGCGATTGGCCACCAGCGTACGCATTTCAACCTTGTTGTCCTGATTGACGACCATGGCGGTCGGCGTGCCTTTCAGGTCGCGCGTCACGCCTTGCTGCGGCGCCAGAATGGCTTTCGAATTGACGCCAGCCTGCAACTGCGCATGAACGAACATGCCCGGCAGCAGACGGTGTTCAGGGTTCGGGAACACGGCACGCAGGGTCACGGAGCCGGTGGTCTGGTCAACCGATACTTCGGCGAATTCCAGTTTGCCTTCCTGGCCATAGACGCTGTTGTCTTCCAGGGTCAGCTTGACCTTGGCCGCGTTGTCGCCGGCTTTCTGCAGCTTGCCGCTGTCCAGGTCGCTGCGCAGCTTGAGCATATCGGCAGACGACTGCACCACGTCGACATAGATCGGATCGAGTTGCTGGATGGTCGCCATGGCGTCGGTCTGCGCGCTGCTCACCAGTGCGCCTTCAGTCACCGCAGAGCGACCGATACGACCGGAAATGGGCGCCAGCACCTTGGTGTAGCGCAGGTTGATCTGGGCGGTCTGCAGGGTTGCCTGAGCTTCCTGGGTCGATGCCAGCGCCGTGTCGTACTCCTGACGGCTCACCGCCTGCTCGCTGACCAGTTGCTTGTAGCGATCGGACATCGACTTGGCGGATTGCAGGGTGGCCTTGGCGCTGTTGGCGTTGGCTTCATAGACAGCCGGGTCGATCTGGTAGAGCTGCTGACCGGCTTTGACGTCGCCACCTTCGGTGAACAGACGCTTGAGAATGATGCCGTTGACCTGAGGACGAACCTCGGCGACGCGGAAGGCGGTGGTCCGGCCCGGCAGCTCGGTGGTCAGGGTATAGGGCTGTGCTTTGATGGTAACGACGCCTACCTGAGGGGTTTGCGCAGGCGGGGCGGCCTGTTCCTTCTTGCTACAGCCACTAAGCAGGGTTGCCAGGGCGACGGCAGTGACCAGAACGGTAACAGCTGGCTTGAATTGCATGAAGATCCTCGGGGCAGGAGCCTGTTATCTCAACAGTACGTTGAAGTGTAAAAAAATATTTCGGCTAGATAAGTAGCATGCTAAGGAATATACTTACATTCGCGGCTGTTTGTAAACACCGCAATGCGCATTCGGCCACTATTCAGGGAGCCGGGAGCCAATTCGGGACAAGGCGAGACAAATGCCGCCCGGCCATATCTCGAGGCATGACGCAAGACGCGTGCCTGAGGTGAATTTTTTGAGGTCTTATTGCCATGGTTCGTCGCACCAAAGAGGAAGCTCAGATCACTCGCAGCCAGATCCTGGAGGCTGCCGAGCAGGCTTTTTATGAGCGAGGCGTCGCCCGCACGACGCTGGCCGACATTGCCACCCTTGCCGGTGTGACGCGGGGCGCCATCTATTGGCACTTCAACAATAAGGCCGATCTGGTGCAGGCCATGCTCGACAGCCTTCAGGAGCCCCTCGACGAAATGGCGCAGGCCAGTCAGAGCGAGGACGAGGAAGACCCGCTGGGCTGCATGAGAAACCTGTTGATTCACCTGTTTCATGAACTCGCACTGGACCCGAAAACCCGTCGCATCAATGAAATCCTCTTTCACAAGTGCGAGTTTACCGACGAGATGTGTGATTTCCGTCGTCAGCGTCAGGACAACGCCATACAGTGCCACGACCGTATCACCCTGGGGCTGAACAATGCCGTACGCCAGGGGCAATTACCCAAAGGGCTGGACACCGCCCGGGCTGCCGTGGTGCTGTTTGCCTACGTCAACGGCATCATTTACCAATGGCTGCTGGTTCCGGACAGCTTCTCGCTGCCCGCAGAGGCCGAGCAACTGGTCGACGTGTGCCTGGACATGCTGCGTTTCAGCCCGACGTTGCTGATCGATAGCAACCGCTCGACAGTTGGCGCCTGACAGAACGTGAGCGGCGGCGGCACCCGCCGGTTCCGCCTGCCAGCGACGCTGTGCAGAGCCTAACTCCAATCCCTGCCTCTTATATAGTGTGTTTGCCGATCGTTTATCGGTATTCATTGATAGCGCTCACCGTGCAGGCATCAGCGAGCGTTGATCTGACAAGATATTGTAGGAAGCAAGTAGGACATTTCCTGATACATGTAGCTGATTTCCCAAAGTAAATTCCGAGTATTGCTCCGCAGGAAAACTCCCTTCACTCTTCGCCTCCTGAAAGATCAGAAGAGAGGAAGGTTGCATGTTTTTGCCGAATCTTGCGCCTATGTGCCCTGAAATCATCGCCAGTTACGCTGATGTCCACTCGGGCGGGCAGGGCCATGGCTATCCACTGAACGGGGACATTTCCGGCGTGACCGACATCTGCGAAGGGCATGCAGGTACGCGCAAAAACCTGACCCCCGCGACTGATGGGAGGGCAGGGCATGTCGGACACTGCAACTGATGCTGTGAGGTTATTGGCCAGGATCACGCAACAATCCGAACGTGTGGCCATGGATTCCGTGTTGGGCACGCCGGTCATACGGTTGGGGTTGATCACCACGCTGTATTTTCGCAATGGCCACACCGTGGAGATGAAGCGTCGCGTCGAAGCCTGCTTTTTGCGCTTTTATGACGCGTTCAAAACCAGACTCAAATGGCAACTCTTCAAACGCATGCGTCGCCTGAGCGGCTCCGGGTTCGCCTCGACCCGGCGCCAGATTGTCGAGAGCCCGCCAGACGAGCAGTTCATCTGGTCTATCGCCAGCGCCACTCAGGCTGAAGTCGCCACCTACAGCCTGTTCGTGATGAACACCTCAGAGGGGCAGGCCGACAACGACCGATCGTGTCTGAAAATGGTTCTGCCCTGGTCGTACCTGGCCGAGCCCGACGGCTTGAAACAGTACGAGGAGTGGATCAGGTACCTCAGCAGCGAACTGCAGGCCGAGCATGGCTTTGGTGGCCTTGCCTGCGTGTTGCCGTGCGACGGCCATCAGTATTTGCCGTGGGAATTTCGGCTTGCTCAGGATTTCAGCGGACTGATGGTCGACCCCGGCCCGCACATCGAAAGCCTGCGTCTGCTGGACCGTATCAAGGGCGTCAGCTGGTACACCGTGCTCGGTGATGCGTTCGTCAGGCAACTGGGAGGCAGCGACAAAATGCGCGGCGAGATGAGTGCGCACAGCGAGATCGTGTTCCACACCTACCGCAACGGCCTGATCATTCGCGCCGGCGAGGTGCCTGAGCTGGGCGGGCGAGGGCTGCCGCCGCCAAAGCCTTACGTGACGGTCAACAGGATGATCAAGCCGATTCGCCTGCAGGACACCGGCAACCTTCATCCCTACCTGGCTCCCGGGATTGGCTTTACCGATGAAACCACTGCGCAGTGGTATGCGCGATTCGATGAAAAGCCGCTGCCGCCGGTCTATGCCGGGCAAGCATGCCCTCGCTCAGGCAGCTGGTTCAGCAGTGCACAGTCCGGCTCGCGTCGGCACTTCGACGAGGGCGAACTGATGCCTGCGTTTGCCCATATAAAGAGCAAGAAAACGCAATGGTTCTGGGCCGGGATGCCTTCCTGAACCAGAAAGGCAGTCAGTCCCGTCCTCGCAGCAACGTATTGGGCATCACTGCGGCTGCCGCAAGACCGAGCAGCGAAATGGCCGCGCTGGTGATCAGCAGGTTTCTGAAGGTCAATGCCAGTTCGGCGCGCAGGGTTTCCAGCGCGGGTCCGGTGGCCGCGTTAAGGCTGTCGAGCAGGACATTGCCGGAGCCGCCTTCGCCACCCAGTGCTCCTGCGCCGAGTTGGCCGACACCAGTGTGCTGCAACATGGCCAGCAGCAGCGCCGACATCAGTGCCACGCCCACTGCACCACCCAGTGAGCGGAACAGATTGGTCGTGCTGGTCGCCACGCCCATATCCCGGGGCTGAACCGAATTCTGAGTGCCGACCAATGAGGTGGGGAACTGCATGCCGGTCGCAACACCGGTGAGGATCATGAACAGGCTCATCACTATCAGCGATTGCGGCGGCGTGAAGGCCATGCCCAGAATCGCAACCGGCATCAACAGCGCACCGGTCAGGATCAGCGGCTTGTAGCGTCCGGTATGCGCGGTGCGTCGCCCGGCAAAATAGGCGCCCATCGGCATGCCGATAGCCAGTGGAAGCAAGTGCAGGGCGGCGCTGTCTGCGCCGCCCCCGGTAACGGTCTGGTAACGCAGCGGCATCAGGACAATCAGGGAGATGGCCTGAAAACTGGTGAAGAACACGGTACACCAGCACAGCACAGCGCTCTTGTTGGTGAACAGATGCATGGGCAGCAAGGGTTCGGCCGTGCGACGTTCGTACCAGACGAAAATGGCCAGTGTCAGCAGCGCCGTGCCCAGTAACAACTGAACCTCGGTATCGCCCAGACCGTGGCCTTGGCCAATTTCGGTAATCCCCAGCAGCAGCGCTGTCAGGCCGATGATCATCAGCACGGTACCCAGGTAATCGATAATCGGCTTGCGCTGCGGTACTGGCAGGCCGACGAGGGTCCGATACGCGACGATCAGCGCGGCAGCTCCCAGGGGCAGATTGATCAGGAACACCCAGCGCCAGGACAGGTATTCGGTCATCAGGCCACCGAGCACCGGCCCGGCGACGCTGGCCACGGCGTACATGCTGCTGAAGTAACCCTGATAACGGCCACGCTCGCGAGGTGGAACGATGTCGGCGATGATCGCCTGGCTGACCGAAACCATCCCGCCTGCGCCGATACCTTGAAGAACGCGCGCCAGGACCAGTTGTTCCATGCTCTGCGCCAGGCCACAGAACAGTGACGCCAGGGTAAAAATCCCCAGCCCGAACAGCATCAGTTTACGTCGCCCGTAAAGATCGCCGAGTTTGCCGTAGATCGGCACGGCAACGGTTAGCGACACCATGTAGGCGGATATGACCCAAGCCAGTAGATCGATATCCCTGAACTGCGCGGAAATGGCAGGCATCGAGACCGCGACGATGGTTTGGTCCAGCGCGCTGAGCAGGACTGCCATCATCAACGCAAACAGGATGCTGCGGATGGCCGGAGGCGTTTGATTAAGACTGGTCAAGGCAAAACCTGATGGCAGTGTTGACCCGCCGCAAGTGTGGCGGGAGAGTCTGGCCAGTCTAATCCGATAGCTTGCTAATCGATAGCTGCCTTTGCGCAATGGCGATGCAATTCACGCTGTGCGAGCCTCATCGCAAGGCACTGAAGGTTGCATCGGTTGGCACGCAATGGCCAAGCGTACAGCTGGAGACATAGGGGGCCTGGCGCGCCAGTTCGTTACGATAGGCACCGGCGGTGTAGACAGCCAATACCGCCAGAGCGCCTGCGACAACCATGCATTTTCTTGTTATTACTTTCATGACGCACTCCTTACCTCGGCTACAGAGCAGTTTGAAAGGACTGATTAGAGTGTAGGACAAGGTTGGGTTTTGCGTCGGCTGCCTTATCGCTGCATGCCGCGTGTCGGACGAGGCGAAAGACGCGCTAGAATTCGCGCTTTGACGTATTGGCAGGGTTGAGAGACATGGCACGTAAGGAATACAACGGGTTTGAAGTGGTCTCGGCAGTGATGCCGTCCGAGCAGGGTTATAACGCGGCGATTGCCGTAAAGGCACTGGGCGCCGGCGGCGCACCACGTTTTCATGCGCTGCTGCCGGACCAGAAATTCAAGACCGCCGATGATGCCGACCTGGCCGCTGTGCAAGAGCTGCAGCGGCTGGTCGATATCGATGCAGAGGGCGAACCGGTGTGGGCTGACGCCTGATCAGGCGCCTGGGCGGAACATCTTGAACAGCGCTTCCGGGCCGAGCTGGAAGTAATCCGCCGGGCCGCCGCCGCGCAGGATAGGCTCGGCGGCGGCAGTGTCGTAAACGCCGTCCTTGAGCAGCGACTTGTCGATATGCACCGCCACCACCTCGCCAAGAATCAACCAGCTGGGCACCAGCTCCTTGTCGGCACGCTGCAACTGAATGATCTGCGTGACCTTGCACTCGAACGACACCGGCGTTTCAAGTACACGCGGCACCGAGACGATCTGCGAGGCCAGTGGGGTCAGGTTTGCCAGTTCGAATTCGCTGACGTCCGGTGCTACCGGCGCGCAGCTCTGGTTCATGGCTTCGGCCAGCGAGCGGGTCGCCAGGTTCCAGACGAACTCGCCGGTCTGCTCGATATTATTGAGGCTGTCTTTGCGACCCACGCTGCAGAAACCGATGATCGGCGGCACGTAGTTGAAGGCGTTGAAGAAGCTGTAAGGTGCCAGGTTGAGTTTGCCGTTGGCATCCTGCGACGAAATCCAGCCAATCGGGCGTGGGCCTACAATCGCGTTGAACGGGTCGTGCGGCAGGCCGTGACCCTTGGATGGCTCGTAGGAGTGAATTGCGTCTGACATGCTCGGTTCCTGATGGGCTCAATAGTGGATGTCAGCATAGTGCTGCGCATTTGCAGAGGATGCCAGAGCGGCGTGTGTGTTTCATCCTGAGCCAGACATGAAGAAGCCCGACATCAGCCGGGCTTTGGGGGTGTTGCGTGAGCGATCAGCCCAGACGATTGGCGCCTACGCGATCTGCACCGTCTGCAGCAAGACGATTGGCACCGACGTGGTCTGCACCATCGGCAGCCTGACGGTTTGCACCGACGCGGTCTGCGCCATCAGCGGCGAGACGATTGGCACCGACATGATCTGCGCCGTCAGCCGATACGCGGATCGAGCCGACGTTAGTGTGTTTGGTACCGCCTTCAGCAACGAGGGTGGCGCTGGACAGGTCGCTCTGAACGTGGGTGGCTGGAAGTGCAAATGCGCTCGATGCCAGAACAGAGATAGCCAGGCCAAAGATCAGTGTGTTGGTTTTCATGATGATGTCTCCAATGCGTGTCGGGTGAGTTGTCATCCCGGTATGGAGGCAATGCTACGCGCCAGCGGATTATTAAGAAGTTAATAGGATTGCTAGCGATCATCGCTAAAAATGATAGTTGGCTGTGATGCTCTGATTTCGGGCCTTTCAGCGGGGGTTGCATTATTGTGGTGCAATTCTTGAAAAGTCTTGTAATAAACGCTCTTGACAAATTAAAAGTGCAGTTTATTCAAGCGGTTATTGCTAAAAGTTGGCTAAATGACGCACCGCTCTGTAACACTCTGTTGCAGGTGCTGTATGTAATTGATTGTCTTGTAGCGGCCGTTGTATCGATGCGGACGATGATATTGATCGTTGTAAGTGAGCCTGAATGACTCTTCTGCCTGCGCGGAGTCCTCAGCGTTATACACACGTCTCGATAAGCCCGAAAAATGGAGTGAACGGGGCGGCGATCCCCATTGCTCACGAAGAGTCAGTCATAGCGCTCTATTTCTGGAGGCTGTACCGGCCTCTTCGCGAGCAAGCTCGCTCCCACGAGATTTGTATATAACGATGAGAGCGGAGCCTGGGCACGAGAATCGTCGCAATCCGATCAGTCAGTTTCGATACGCGAGTGCTTGCGCGTGTCTTTCATGAACACATACACCAGCAGCGAGCAGGCAATACAGGCAGTGACGTACCAGTAGTAACCGGTTTCCATACCGATGCTCTTGAACCACAGCGCGATGTATTCCGCAGTGCCGCCAAAGATCGATACCGTCAGGGCGTAAGGCAGACCGACGCCCAGCGCGCGGATCTCGGTGGGAAACAGCTCGGCCTTCACCACTGCGTTGATCGAGGTGTAGCCGCTGACAATGATCAGTGCCGCCATGATCAGGAAGAACGCACCCCACCATGTCTGAATGGTATGCAGCGTGGTCAGGATCGGTACGGTGCACAGCGTTCCCAGTACGCCGAACGCAATCAGGATCGGACGACGCCCGATCTTGTCGGACAGCGCACCAACGACCGGCTGCAACAGCATGAACAGAAACAGTGTCGCCGCTGATATCGACGTCGAGTCGGTGATGCTCATGCCGACGGTGTTGACCAGATACTTCTGCATGTAAGTGGTGTAAGTGTAGAAAGCCAGCGTCCCGCCCATGGTCAGACCCACGACGGTCATCAGTTCCTTGGGATGACGCATCAGCGTGCGCATCAGGCTTTCCTTGGGCTTTTCCTTCTTCTTGCGCGTGAACGACTCGGTTTCTTCCATGCCGCGACGCAGAAACAGCGCGACGATTGCGCACAGCGCACCGATGACGAACGGGATACGCCAGCCCCAGGCATACAATTGCTCCGTGGTCAGCGTCTGTTGCAGAACGATCAGCACGCCCAGCGCGATGAGCTGGCCGGAAATCAGCGTGACGTACTGAAAGCTGGAGAAGAAGCCGCGACGCTCCTTGGTGGCCATTTCGCTGAGGTAGGTGGCGGACGTGCCGTACTCCCCGCCGACAGACAGCCCCTGCAGCAAGCGGGCAAACACCAGCAGGATCGGAGCACCGACGCCGATGCTTTCATAGCCTGGTGTCAGGGCAATAATCAGCGAGCCGAAGCACATCAACAGCACCGATGCCATCAGCGCAGCCTTGCGGCCTTTGTAGTCAGCGTACAGCCCCATCAGCCAGCCACCTATAGGCCGCATCAGAAAGCCGACGGCAAAGATCGCGGCGGTGTTGAGCAACTGGGCGGTGGTGTCGCCCTTGGGAAAGAAGGCTTTGGCGAAGTACAGCGAGAAGGCGGCGTAGACGTACCAGTCGTACCACTCGACCATGTTGCCGACCGAACCACTGAAAATCGATTTGAGACGGCTGGAGGTGGTTTTCTGGCCGGCGGCACTAGCAGCCGACCCATGGGAGGCGGGATTGGAAGTTTCCATGGTGTTCCTTGTTTTTCATTATTTTTGGAAGGAGGCATTGGATGCCCTGCGTGTTACATAGCAGGAGCTGTGCCAGACCATGAGGGCTTGTTCTAGAGCGGTCGGGCGACTTTGATGAGCAAGAATCCGCTTATCTGCCCGGCTGGGGTAAGCGGATTCTTGCCGATGGAAGCGCTCGCAGCAGGGTGTTCTGGTCGATTGCCGACAGAAAAACCGCTCAAGCGCTCATTTTAGAGGAGATCAACAGCGCCGCCATGACGATACTCAGCGTGCCGATGATCACCATGATCGTGTGCCTTGCATAAAACTGCCGAATCTTCTGCCGGGCAGGCGCCGTCTGAAACAGGTAGCGATAAGGTGACAGGGCGACCCACAGCACCGCCAGCAGCAGATAAGTCAGCAGTGTGCGTGGGCCATCAAGCACGTGGACAAGGCCCAGAAACAAAAACGGAAGGCCATGCCGCAAGACCAGCGCCTGGGCACCGGGCCAGCTCAGCACCTTGGGCAGTAACTTGCTGCTCAGCCAGGCATCGGCAGGCTCTGCCAGAATCATCAGCGGACGCCATACACAGATAAAGATGAAGAAGCCGACGGTTGTCCAGAGCGGTGTCAGGAACAGCACGAGGACCCGCGTTCCCGGATTGTATTCCGTGCCTTCAGGCGCTAGCGGGGGTGCCAGCAACGCCAGCAGAAACGCGCCGATGTAGACCCAGATGAGCGGCGTGAAATCGCTCTGCTCACGCATGAGTTTCCAGGCGTTCAGGTCTGCTTCGGGGTAGCGCTTGAGGATATCGGGGTAGTGGACGGTCAACTGCTCCTGAATATGCGCGCAGGCGTTCCACACCGAGGCGTCTTGCTTGACCGCGGTACGGATCCGCGCGGCCAGACGTGGCGGCCTGAACATCAAGTGCGCGGCCTTGCCTTCGGCAGTGCTCGGTTTGGCGTCGAGCAGGCGTTGCAAATGCTCGGCGTACTCCACTTCTTCGTATCGCTGGCGCAGCGCCTGCCAGAGGTCTTCGGGGCCTGGGTGAAGGTTTTGCTGCAGGTTCCAGCCAAATACCGCGCGTGTCTGTTCCAGCAGGTCAGAGGTCACATGCTGGCTGGCAATCAGCAAGACCATGCACCTGCATTGCAAATGCTCGCGACGCTCCAGCTCTGTCAGCCAGGGCTGTTGCTCCAGCGTCTGAAGTTCTTCGATGAAGCGCGCATGCTGCCCGCTCTCGATGAGTGCGCTGAACGCTTCGAACGCCTCGCGCAATATCGCCTCGGCCAAGGCGTGCTGCTGGTAGCTGCTGATATGAATGCTTTGCCATACCGTCAGCCAGCGCAGATGCTGAAATGCAGCTTTGATCAATTCGACGCGCCGCGCCGAGTCGTTCAGGCACTCCAGCAGCAACAGTTGTTGAAAGCGCTCCGCCTGTCCATGCTCCATGGCGAGGTGCTGTTGCTCGGGCAGGTTCTGCGCTGTGGTTTGCCTGACCTGTTGAAGCCAGTCCATGCCATCGGGCTGCTCGATAACGGTCGTTGTCAGAAGCGGGGCAGGCGAGGGCTCAGGCAAGGGCTGGCGCAGCATGACAGGCTGGTCGTCTTCATCTGCGCGCGATCGTGCCAACTGCAGCGCCTCTTCATAGGCATCACGCAGATTCTGGAAGGCTGCCGGGTCTTCATCTGGGCGGTTGACCTTCAGTAACCGGGCATATTGGCGTTTGATGCTGCGCTCGTCGGCATCGTTATTCAGCTCAAGTACGGACCAACAGTCGATCATCTTGCGCCCTGCTCGAACGTGTCGACTTCCTGTTTGAGTTGCTTGCGAATTTCGCTGATCTGCCGCTCGTCCTGCGTCTCCAGCACATGCTGGAACTGGGTGGTCCAGTGATCGATAAGTTCTCGATCGCTGCCCAGGCATTCCTGATACAGGCGTTCAAGTCTGGCGATCAGATGAGTATTGGCCTGCTGTTCGCGCGGATGGACTTTGAGTGCTTCGAGTACCTGAAGGCGCTCCTGTATTTCATCAGGCGTCATCACGCCAGGGTTGTTTTCGATGACCAGCTTGTGACGTTCCCCGGTCAGCTGTGTCATCACATCGGCCTCCAGCAGGCCGTTGTTGTCATAGGTAAAGCGTACATCCAGCGCCACTTCGCCGGCCTTCGCCTTGGGGATCGGGATAATGAGCTCGCCCAGGGCGATGTTGTCCTTGACCATGCGGCTTTCGCCTTGAAAGATCCGCACCATAACGTGCTCTTGATCATCACTGACGGTCTGGACCGTTTTTACCCGGCTGACCGGTACGACACTGTTGCGTTCGATAATGGGCAGGTAATGACCGCTTTCATAGCGATTGCCAACTTGCGTGATGGTCTCGATCCCCAGTGTGTAAGGGCACACATCGGTGAGGACGATCTCCTCCAGCGCTGCGTCCCGGTGCTTGAGTGCCGCCTGCACCGCTGCGCCCTGAGCGACGATCTCATCGGGATTGAGTGCAATGGAAGGGAAGCGCCCGAACAGGCTCGCGGCAAGCTTGCGGATCAGTGGCATGCGCGTCGTGCCGCCCACCAGCAGAATCTCATCCAGATCGGCGACGCGTATCCGCGCGTCTCGAAGCGCACGCTCGGCCGGCGCGCGCAGGCGGTTGAGCAGGGGCGCATAAAAATCGCTCATCTGCTCTTGAGTAATGGTCTTTCGCCATTCCCTGTCGGCGTGACGCAATACGAAGTCGGCACTTCCGTCCTGGCCCAAAGCCCTGCGCACCCGCTCGGCTTCGCGCCGCAAGGCCGGTGCAATCAGCTCCGTTGACGGGAAGTCCGGCTCATCGCGGTGCAGGTTCACAAAGTGCTCGACCATGACCTGATCGAAATCCTCGCCCCCCAGAAAGTTGTCGCCCGCGCTGGCACGCACTTCCATCACGCCGTCGAAAAGCTCGAGGATCGAGATGTCGAAGGTCCCGCCACCCAGATCGAAGACCAGAAACGAGGTTTCGCCTTCCTTCTGGTGAAGGCCATACGCAAGTGCGGCCGCTGTCGGCTCGTTGATGAGCTTCTCGACCTTGAGCCCCGCCAGCTCACCGGCAATACGCGTGGCTTTACGTTGAGCGTCGCTGAAATAGGCCGGGACGCTGATCACCGCTTCGGTAACAGGCTCGCCAAACGCGCGCTCGACATCAGCCTTCAGGCTTTTGAGCACCAGCGAGGACAGCTCTTCCGGGCGGTAATTGGCAGAGCCCAGGCGAATTTCCTGAGCGCTGCCCATGTAGCGTTTGAACAGGGCGGCGGTTTTTTCCGGGTGGGTCTGCAGGCGTTCGCGGGCTGCCTTGCCGACCAGAATCTGCCCGTCGTCGTCCAGCCCGACAACGCTGGGGGTGAGTGTTTCTCCCAATGCGTTGGTCACCAGCTCGCTGCTGCCGTCGCGCCATACAGCCACCAGGCTGTTGGTGGTGCCCAGATCAATACCGACGATCATCTCGAAAATGCTCCCTGCTCTAAGAGTGTTGCGATGTTTTGCGTGATTCTGAATCAAGGCAACCGGTGTTGTCTTGGTTTTATGCGCCGGAAGTGCCGGGATTCACTCATGCGAATCCATCCCCTCAGTGTTCGCCGGTACGACTCACGGCCTTGTGCAGAATCGCCGCCAGATCGTCTCTGCAATAGGGTTTCTGCAGCAGGTCGAAGCGGTGTGTTTCGTCCTGAGCGATCGTCGCGAACTCAGTGCTGTACCCGGTGGTAAGAACCACCGGCATCCACGGATAGCGCGCTTCGATTTCGGCGTACAGTTCCAGGCCGCTCATGCCGGGCATGGCGATATCCGAGAACACCACATGAAAGTTTTCCGGGTTGCCAGAAAGCTCTTTCAGCGCCTCGGCGGCACTGCTTACCCAGAGCACCTGAAAGCCCAATTGCTCAAGCATCGGGCGGGTATAGGTGCCGATGTCCTGATTGTCCTCGACCATCAGTACGCACAGCCCGGGCAACGGGGTGAGGGTGTGGCGATGGTCTTCCTGGACGACTTCGTGATTCTGTGCGCTGGGCAGGCACAGCGTGAAGCGGCTGCCTTTGCCGAGCTCGCTTTCAACCAGCACTTCACCGCCCGACTGCTTGGCAAACCCGAATACCTGCGACAAACCCAGCCCGGTGCCCTGGCCGACACTCTTGGTGGTATAGAACGGTTCGAAGATCAGGCCCAGCTTTTCCTTGGCAATACCTGCGCCGGTATCGGTCAGCGATACCTTTACATAGTCTCCCGCGCTGTGTGAGGCCGGCTGGTCTGCAGTGCAGTGGGCAGCGCATTCAACCTTGATGACCAGCTTACCCGCGCCGGACATCGCATCGCGGGCGTTGACCACCATGTTGACCAGCGCAGTATCGAACTGGCTGCCGTCGGCGAAGATGAAGCACGGCTCGGCAGGCAGGTCGATGCTGACCTGAATACGTGCGCCGGTCAGCGTGTCCATCATCTCGCCGATGCGCGCCACACTCTTGCAGACATCGAACACTTCCGGCTGCAAGGCCTGACGGCGGGCGAACGCCAGCAGCTGGCCGGTCAGGCGTGCGGCCCGGTCGACCGTGCTGGAGATGGCCTCGACGTACTTCACACGACGGTGCTCTTCAAGGTTCGCTGACTTCAGCAGGTCGCTGCAGGAGCGGATCACGGTCAGCAGGTTGTTGAAATCATGTGCCACGCCGCCGGTGAGTTGGCCGATGGCTTCCAGCTTCTGCGCCTGATGCAGGGCGTCCTGGGAAAGCCGTAGCGCTTCATTGGCCTCTTCTTCGGCCTGAATGTCACGGCCGACGGCATGGATGAATTGCTTGTCCGGCACGGCAGTCCAGGAGATGGTCCGGTACGAGCCGTCCTGATGACGATAGCGATTCTTGAAGTGCGGAATCGTGCGGCCGCTCTCCAGCCCGCTCATGGCGGCCAGCGTGCTGTCCACGTCTTCAGGGTGCACCAGTGCCAGAAACTGGCTGTCGAGCAGTTGTTCTTCCGACCAGCCGAGGGCTTGCGTCCATGCCGGATTGACTGCCGAGATGATCCCGTCGAACTGCGCCACCAGCATCAGGTCGGTCGACAGCCGCCAGATGCGATCACGGTCCTGGGTGCGTTCGACCACGCGTTGTTCAAGGGTCTCGTTGAGCGACAGCAGGGCCTCTTCAGCGTCTCTGAGCTGGGTCATGTCCCTGGAGACACAGAGGATCTTCTCTGGTTTGCCATCCTTGCCGAAAATCGGGCTGACCTGCACATGCCACCACTTGGTGGTGCCCGCCAGGGTCTGCGCCGAACCGGTGAAACTTGCGTTCTGACCCGCTCGTGCCGCGTCAACCGCAGCAATGGCGTCCAGATTGCCCTGGTCATGCCAGAAGTCAGGCCAAGGGCAGCCGCGAATCGCGTTGAAATCGCTGACCTCCATGATCCGCTGACCGCCTTCACTCATGAAGGTCAGGCGCGAATCGAGGTCCAGCACCTTGATGCAGTCGTTGATGCTCGACAGCACACGGTCGGTGAACGCTTCGTTCTCCGACTGACGGACTTCGGCCATGACCTGCAACGTGGTCTCGTTGACCCGGCAGAACACGCCTTCGATCAGGCCGCTATCGCCATACAGCGGCGAATAGGACAGCGACCACCAGGTCTGCTCGGGCTTGCCATTGCGGACGATGGTGCGCTGAATATTGTCAGACCGGCGGCTTTGTCCGGCCAGTGCCTGCTCGGCGAGCGGCCGTACGGCTTCCCAGGCATCGCCCCAGACCGAGGCAATGGGCTGCCCCTGCGCCTGTCGGGCGGCAATCGGCAGGACCTGAGAGTAAGCGTCATTGAAAAACAGGGTGTAGTCAGGTCCCCAGAGCAGGTACATGCTGTCCGGGCAACTGAGCATCAGATTCATTGAAGACAGTAGCGCTGCGGGCCATGCTTGCTTCGGTCCCAGCGCGGACGTCGACCAGTCCGTCTCTCGGATAAACCGACCCATTTCGCCGCCTCCCAGGGGGAGGTCGAGGGGAGTATTCACGGTAGAAAATGCCCCATCTTTCGGACTGTCAAAGTGAGCTGAGTAATCAGGCGGGCATGATGTCATTATGCCTCACAAGTATCCAGCCATCACGACCTCATATAGCCGTGAACAGTATGCAGACCCGGCGCTGCGGGAAATGTTCGGTTATCGCCGGAACAAGCTGTACGGAATGTGCGCCGCCTTCATTCGAGGAACGTTTCGCGTACCAGAGCATGGCGCTGCATCTTCTCGTTCAGCGTCCGCCGCGGCAGTTGCAACTCATTGAGCACCGCCTTGATGTCGCCTTTATGACGGGCCAGCGAAGCGCGCAGGCATTGCGCTTCGAAGGCTTCCTGACGCGCCGCCAGTGAGTGCCCGGCCGATTGGGTATCACGTTGCGGCAGGGCGTGCTCCAGCCCCAAGGCCTGCCGCTCGGCGGCATTGGCCAGCTCGCGCACGTTGCCTGGCCAGTCATGCCCGAGCAGACGGCTCAGATGAGCTGCGTCCAGCGCTGGCGGCTCCCGACCCACGCGCTCGGCGGCGGCGCGGGCGAAGTGGCTGAACAGTTGCGCGATGTCTTCTAGGCGCTCGCGCAGCGGCGGCAGGCGCAGCTCGGCAACGTTGAGGCGGTAGGCCAGATCTTCGCGGAAGCGCCCGGCACGCGCCTCTTCGAGAAGATCAGGCTTGGTCGCGGCAATGATTCGCAGATCGACGTCGATACTCTGATTCGAGCCCAGCCGCTCAAGGCGCTTGTCCTGCAGAACGCGCAGCAGCTTGACCTGTTGCGCCATCGGCATGCTCTCGATTTCATCGAGGAACACCGTGCCGCCGTCGGCATACTCCAGGCGACCGATGCGCTTGCCCTGCGCGCCGGTGAAGGCGCCGCTTTCGTGGCCGAACAGCTCGGCTTCGAACAGATGCTCCGGGATGGCCGCGCAGTTGAGTGCAACAAAAGGTCTGGCGGCGCGCGGCCCGAAATCGTGCAGGCAGCGCGCCACCAGTTCCTTGCCGCTGCCGGTTTCCCCGCGAATGATCACGTTGACCGGCAGTTGCGCCAGTTCCAGCACCTGGCGGCGCAGTGTCTGCATGCCGGGCGATACGCCGAGCAGCGTGGCGTCCAGCCGGGTTCTGGCATCGGCCTGCTCATGCAGGCGGCGGTTTTCCAGCACCAGCTGGCGTTTCTCAAGGGCGCGCCGCAGGTTGCTGATCAGGGTTTCCGGGCTGAAGGGTTTTTCCAGAAAGTCATAGGCCCCCTCGCGCATCGCCTCCACGGCCATCGGCACATCGCCATGGCCGGTCAGGAGGATGACCGGCAGGTCGCGGTCTGCGCCTTGCAACCGGGTCAGCAGTTCCAGGCCGCTCATGCCCGGCATGCGCACGTCGGTCAGCACGACGCCGGGGAAGTGCTCCGGTATGTGCGCCAGGCACTCTTCGGCGCGGGCGAAGACTTGCACCTCGAACCCCGACAACGTCAGCCATTGTTCGACGGCTTGCCGAATGGGCGCCTCGTCGTCTACCACGATGACCGAATTCAACATGCCGGGTCAGGCCTCCAGAAAGTCGTTGGGCAAGCTGAACCAGAACTCGGCGCCGTCCGCATGGTTTTGCGCCGTCAGTTGTCCGCCCAGTTCATGAATGATGGCGTACGACACAGCCAGGCCAAGGCCCAGGCCGTCGCCCACCGGTTTGGTGGTGAAGAACGGATCGAAAATGTCGGGCAGATTCTCCGCGGCGATCCCGCTTCCGTTGTCCCTGACGCTGAGCCGCCAATAGTTGTCGACGGCGTCGATACGCACTTCAAGGCGCCTTGAGCGGCACTCGCGCATGGCGTCCAGTGCATTGCGCAGCAGGTTTATCAGCACCTGCTCCAGGCGGATGGCGTCGCCGCGCACCCATGCCGGGCGAGCCAGATGCAGAACGCAGTCGACGTGTTCCTCGCGCAGGCGCGGGTCGAGCAACAGCAAAGCCTGATCGACCACCGTGGCCAGGTCCAGCCTCTCGCGCAGGCCGCTGGGGCTCTTGCGCGCGAAGGTTTTCAGATGGCTGGTCAGGGCGGCCATACGCGTCAGTTGCTGATCGACTGGAACCAGCGCTTTGCAGGCTTCATCGATGCGGCCCTGATCGAGCAGCAGTCGCAGGGTTGCCAGTTGCATGCGCTGGGCGGTCAGCGGCTGGTTGATTTCGTGGGCCAGCGCTGCCGACATCTGCCCCAGCGCCGCCAGTTTGGCCGACTGCACCAGACCGTCCTGCGCGGTTTGCAGATCACGCGTGCGCTCTAGCACCAGACGCTCCAGTTCATCCCGGTTGCGTTCCCTCAATCGCGCCAGTCGCCAGCGCTGATAGAGAAACAGGCCCAGAAATACCAGCGCCAGCCAGATGCCTGCGGCGGCCAGCCCTGCATTGCGAACGTCCTCACTGGAGGCGGGCGGCTTGCGCAACAGGTGCAGGGTCCAGTTCTCATCCACAAGGGGCAGCGACTGCCAGAGATAATCCGTGGTGCCGTCCGGGCCGTCGACACGGCTCAAATGGCTGTTTGCGCTGAAGCTGTCGATGACCCGGCTGCGCAGCGGTGACAATACCTGTTTGTCGTACTGGCGGGTGCGCAACAGGGTGGCACGGTCTTCCACCGAGATCGGCAGCAGCTCGCGATAGCGCCAGCCTGGTTGATTGGCGATGAACACGATGCCTTTCTCATCGCTGACCAGCAGCAGGTCCTCACCCTGATCCCACTCCTGCTCAAGGCTGGGGAACTCCAGCTTGACGACCATCGCCCCCATGAACCCACCGGTATCGTTCAAGACCGCGCTGGACAGAAAGTACCCCGGAATTCCGGTGGTCACACCGACCGCGTAAAAGCGCCCGGTGCCCTTGGCGCGGGTTTGCAGAAAGTAGGGTCGAAAAGCGTAGTTGTGGCCGACATAGCTATTGGGCGTACGCCAGTTGCTCGCGCCAATCGCCAGACCATGGCGGTCGAGCAATTCCAGCGTCGACGAATGAGCCGCGCTGTTGATTTTTTCCAGCTTGAGGTTGAGTGCGTTCTGCACCTCACCGGTCACCGGGCCGTTCAGCGCGGCTCGAATTTCCGGGTCCAGCGCCAGCACGGAGGGCAGGGCGCGATAGCGCTCGATCAGAGTGTGCAGGGTATTGGCATACAGTGCCAGCTGTCCTTCGGCACGCGCGGCGTCTTCCGACATTGCGTGACGCTGCGCCTGACGCATCGCGAGCCCGGCGCACAGGGCTGCACCGGCCAGAATCAGCAGCACGTACAGGGTAATGCGCCAGTAGCGATGCTTGAGCGTCATGTCGCAGCCTGATTGAACCCTGCTGGCGCGTTCCCGAGCGAATGCTCACGAACGCGCCACGCGCAGGGTTTACAACAGATTGAAGGTCGCTTCTTTGACTGCTTGCGAGTCCAGGCCGATCATGACCTTGAATTCGCCAGGTTCTGCCACGTGCTTGAGCTCGGTGTTGTAGAACTTCAGGTCGTCTTCACTGAGGGTGAAGGTCACGACCTTTTCTTCTCCGGGCTCAAGCATCACTTTTTCGAAGTTCTTCAGTTCTTTTACCGGACGGCTGATCGACGCCGCTACGTCATGCAGGTACAACTGCACAACGGTTGCACCGGCAACCTTGCCGGTATTTTTCACGGTCACGCTGGCCTTCAGCTTGCCTTTGCGCGTCATGTTGGCGTCCGACAACGTGATGTCCGAGACGTCGAACTGGGTGTAGCTCAGACCATAACCGAACGGGTACATCGGGCCATTGGGCTCCTCGAAATAGTGCGAGGTGTAGTTGCCTGGCTTGCCTTCGTGATACGGACGGCCGGTGTTCAGGTGCGCATAGTAGACCGGCAGTTGACCGATCGAGCGAGGAAACGTCATGGCTAGCTTGCCCGACGGGTTGTAGTCGCCGAACAGCACATCAGCCACTGCGTTGCCGCCTTCGGTGCCCGGGAACCAGGTTTCGAGCATGGCGTCGGCCTGTTCCTGTTCGTCGACCAGAACCAGCGGACGGCCATTCATCAGCACCAGCACCAGTGGTTTGCCAGTGGCCTTGAGCGCCTTGATCAGGTCGCGCTGTTTACCCGGAATGTTCAGGCTGCTGCGGCTGGCCGATTCATGCGACATGCCGCGCGATTCACCGACCACGGCAACGATCACATCGGCCTGCTCGGCGACCTTGACCGCTTCGTCGATCATTTCCTGCGCTGGACGCGGGTCGATCTCTACTTCCTTCTCGATGAAGTTCAGGTAGTTGAGGACGTGTTCGTTGTCACTGACGTTGGCACCGCGTGCGTAAACCAGCTTGGCCTTGTCGCCGACCGCGTTGGCCAGCCCTTCATACACCGTCACCGACTGGTTGGGACGACCTGCTGCCGACCAACTGCCGAGCATGTCGAGGTGACTTTGCGCCAGTCCGCCGATCACGGCGATGGTGCCTTGCTTCTTCAGCGGCAGTGTTTCGTTCTGGTTTTTCAGCAGCACCAGCGTCTTGCGCGCCACATCGCGAGCTTCGGCACGGTGCAGGCGGTCATCGGAATAGGTGTCGGCCGGATCTTCGGCAGCGACGCCGATGCGACCGTAAGGCGAGGCGAACAGGCCCATGTCGTACTTGGCACCCAGCACCTCACGCACGGCGTTGTCGATTTCCTTCATGGAAACCTCGCCGTCCTTCACCAGGCCGGGCAACTGCTCGCCATAGGCCGCGTCGTTCATGCTCAGGTCGACGCCCGCCTTGATCGCCAGCTTGGCGGCCTCGCGGAAATCCTTGGCCACGCCGTGGTCGATCAGCTCCTTGAGCGCGCCGTGGTCGCTGATGGTCACGCCCTTGAAGCCCCAGTCCTTGCGCAACAGGTCCTGCATCAGCCATTTGTTGGAGGTCGACGGCACGCCGTTGATCGAGTTGAGTGCGACCATGATGCCGCCGGCGCCGGCATCGATGCCGGCCTTGTAGGGCGGCAGGTAGTCCTGGTACATGCGCGTCATGCTCATGTCCACGGTGTTGTAGTCGCGTCCGCCTTCTACCGCGCCATACAGGGCGAAGTGTTTGACGGCGGCCATGATGCTGTCGCTGGCTGCGACGTTCTTGCCCTGGAAGGACCTGACCATCACGTCGGAAATGCGTGACACCAGGTAGGTGTCTTCACCGAAGCCTTCGGAGCTGCGGCCCCAGCGAGGGTCGCGGGAAATATCCACCATGGGGGCGAAGGTCATGTCGATGCTGTCGGAACTGGCTTCTTTGGCCGAGACCCGGCCCATCGTCGCGATGGCGTCCATGTCCCAGCTGGCGGCCATGCCCAGGCTGATCGGAAAAATGGTCCGGTGACCGTGAACCACGTCATAGGCAAAGAACATCGGAATTTTCAGACGGCTTTTGGCGACTGCGGCTTCCTGCAGCGGACGATTTTCCGAGCGGGTAATGGAGTTGAACGTGCCGCCGATTTTTCCGGCAGCAATTTCCTTGAGAATTTGCGGCTGTGGCATTTCCGAACTGATACTGATGAGTCGTAACTGACCGATCTTTTCGTCCAGAGTCATTTGTTTCATGAGTTTGCCGATGAAGGCATTCTTGGCCTGAAGCGTTGTATTGTCCGTGGCGGCAGCGGTCTGGGCCATCACCGACTGACTGGCCATACCAACCAGCAAACCTAATAAACACAGCTTATTCATGAATGATTTCTCAAGGCTTTTGTCAGTAACTCGCGTTTAATGTCCGACAGCCAGTTTTTGGGTTATGGACCTTTGGCGTTATGGTTCGTACGGGATGCAAGGATAGTTGCCATCCGCTTCACTGTACGAAGTCTTCCCAAGGTGTGTACGAAAATGGCGGTTTGATTGATTTTTGTACAGACCCTGTCGATCAAATAGTGACCGCATCAGGTGTTGGCGGTGGATTATGCCGGGGAACTTGTGTTTTGGCTAAGGCGTGTCGTTTCAATGGATTCAAAAAAACACCGGAGGTCTGGATTTTGAAGTCTGTTTCACAGTGGATGTTGTATGTGGTGATGCTGTTGGGAGGGGTATTGCGTGCCGAGGCAGAGCCGTCAGCACTGGTTTTTCCGCCGATGACCGGCAGTGTGGTGGATGCCGCACAAATGCTCGATAGCCAGACTACGGTTCGTCTGGCCAGACTTCTGAGCGCCCATGAAAAGGCGACCGGGGAGCGTGTGGTGGTGGTGACCCTCGCTGATCTGCAGGGCACGAGCATCGAAGAGTTCGGCTCTCGACTCGGTGACACCTGGGGCCTGGGGCTGCACGGCAAGGAGGACAGTGTTCTGCTGGTGGTCTATCGCGATAAGCGCAAGGTGTTCATGGAGGTCGGCGGCGCGCTGAAGGATCGTCTCAATGACGCCCAGGCCTCTCTGATCATCGACATGCTGATGACCCCCGAGTTTGACGACAACCGGTTTGCAGTCGGCATAGAGCGCGGTACGCGCGCGGTCATTGCGGCATTGGGCGGGCAGATACCTGATTATCCGGAGCCTAAAAGACAGATGTCCGAAGATGACCAGCAGACCAATGACGACCAGGTCTGGCTGATCGGGATCGTGTTGACCCTCATCGTGCTGGGGATTGTCATCATCAGCGTCAGGCGCGGCGGCGCTACCCGGCCCGCCCGTGAAAGAGCCGCTGATCGCAGCGGCGGACGTTTCGGCGGTGGCGGTGCTTCAGGCAACTGGTAGTTGATTGATTCGGAATGAGGGAACCATGGCTTTACTGAACAAAGACGAACAGCGGCAGGTTGCCGAAGCGATTGACCGCGTCGAGCAGCGCACTGACGCCGAGCTGGTCACGGTGCTGGCCGCTCGCGCTGACGACTATGCCTACATGCCGCTGATCTGGGCAGGTCTGATCGGCCTGCTGGTGCCGGGCACGATCAATTACTGCCTGCAATGGCTGAGTGCGGACGAATTGATGCTCGCGCAGATGAGCACGTTCATTATCGTGGCGCTGGTGTGCCACCTGTCGAAGGTCTCAGCGTTGCTGGTGCCGCTTTCGGTGCGGCGCTGGCGGGCCGGAAACCTCGCGCGCCGGCAGTTTCTCGAACAGAACCTGCACAAGACCCACGACGGGACCGGCATTCTGGTGTTTGTCAGCGAGGCCGAACGGTATGTCGAAATCCTCGTTGACCATGGCATTGCCAGTCGTCTGCACAACGATACCTGGAAGGCGATGGTCGATGTGTTTACCCAGCAGGTCAGAGACGGGCAGACCTTGCAGGGGTTTCTCGGCTGCATCCATGCCTGTGGCGAGCTGCTTGCCGATCATGTTCCCGTGACCCACGGCAGGAATGAATTACCGAACAGGTTGGTGGTGCTCGGCTGAAGCGAAAGCAGGCGTCGATTCTATCGACACCTGCCTTTCTGAATAGGGGGTATGTCAGAGCGTGCGGTTGATATCGTGGAACGATTTCAGGTAAGTCTTCAATTGTGCAACATGCTCGCTGGCCGAAACCGTTGAGTCGTTTTGCTGTGCGCTCTTGTCCAGAAAGCGATACAGCGATCGATACACGTGTCTAGCCTCCTGAACCCAGGCCTCTTTGCTCTGCTCGACTTGCGACAACAGTGTCAACTCTTCGAGTTTGAACAGCGTGGCCTTGATTTCCTGAGCGTTGGCACGCGAATCGTCCAGCAGCGTGTTGTAACGCTGCCTCAACTTGTCGCGCTCTCCGGTCAGCTCTGAATAATTGATGGCGTCGCTGATTTTTCCCAGCAGCTTTCCGAGTCGGGCAATCCCGGCTTGTAGAAGGGCAATCTCTGGCGACGGTACATTGATCAGCGCCAGTTCTTCTGCGCTGGGGAGCAGGTCTTTGAAAATATCGGCCAGGTTGTATTTTTCGTATGCCTTGATCGTTTCATCCAGCAGACGTCGATCTTCGGCAATCACGCTCATCCGGATGTCCAGATCGGTCTTGCGCTGAGTCAGGCGATCAACGTGCTTGTGCAGCGTACTTTGAACGCGGCTGCCGTCCAGCTTCAGGTTGATCTGTTGCATGCGATCGCTGCTTTCAGCAATGGCGTTGGCCGCTTTAAGGATGATGGCTGTCAGCCCTGTCAGTTGACGAGTACGCTCGACGTTCAGCATACGAATGGCCAGCTGTTTCTGCAGATCACTCAAGTCAGGGTGCGCCTCGATCTGCTGCTGTTTCAAGTCAATCGGTGCCAGATTAACGCTACGCAGTTGCGCCACGATAGCGGCCAGGTGCTCACCCCACAGCGCCTCGGCATGACTGAGCGCCCTTTGAAGAGGCTGCAACTTTTCTTTCATGACCGGCAGGAAGTCCAGCTGCAAAGACATGACGTGGTCGTAGATATTCTGCCGGGCGGACTCCATGATTCGGGTGTCGGGCGGGGTAAGTTCCAGACGGTTAGAGAGGGTGTGTGCGTTCACGGTAATATCCTTATTGGGTGATGTATTTGCCGGAATTGAACTGGTCTAGTGCACGTTCAAAGGTGTCCAGTAACTCGGTCGAAATATTTCTGATTTCCAGCCACGGCGAGACCACTCCCTGGAAATGTAACGCGAAAATGAACAGTGCCTGATCGTCCTCTAGGGTCGCCAGTTCCCGTGCGGAACTCTTGATGTAAGACGACAACAAGGCCCAGACGTCTTTCAGGTTAGTGGCGCCCTGCTGGGCATCCTGCATGCGCAGGTTCATGTCTTCGAAAATTAACTGCAGGCTGAGGATGGCCGCCGCAAGAGGGCGCTTTTCCTTGAGTTGCTGGACTTTGGCAGTTTTGATATGGACCAACCGATCCTTGTCCTTGCGTATCCTTTCTGCCAGGCTGCCGAATATGCCTCCGGTAATGGCGACACCGATGGGGCCTCCAATGATCCCCCAGGCAATATTGTTCTTGGCCGTCGTATACTCCTTCATCTTTTGTTCGATATCGCGTGTTAACCGGTCGATATCGCTTTCCAGGTCTTGGATCTCCTGGTCCAGCTCCGAGTTGTTCGAAAGCGTTACCTTGTGTTGAATGCTCGGCATGATCTCCGCGTTCAGGGTATTGCTGAAGGTGTTTATTTCTTCAGTCAGAAGCTCCGCTGAGTGGCGATGCATGTCTATTCGTTCGGCCATTCGCGTCAGCAAACCGGACAGTGCGCCACACACTTGCTTTTCTGTTGAACTCAGCGGCACGCGCTTCAGGCCGCTGATGTCCTCGAGCTTCAAGTCGGCAATCGTCAGCGTCAATTGTTCGATGACGTCCATTCTTTCGATGTGGGTGATAATCAGACCGCCCTGGTTAACGAAATGAGCGGCAAATATTCCGATATCGAAGCCAGTGGTCTTCACAGCATTTTCAATTGGCGACCAGCTTCGGGCATGCCGATTGATGGTGATGTAAGTGTCCATGACATCTTTCGGCTCAAGTCCGGGAATGCCGCTTTTTTCGAACCCCAGGTACTGTTCCGTGCGTGCCAGTGTGGTGGGCAGATTCAGACCTTGTCGTTCATAGCGTTTTAAGCTGATGACGTCTTCATCGGTCACAATCAGGCCAGGCCTTCGGCCTCCTTTATCGCCGTCTTCAACTATCGCTCTCAGGTATTCGACGGGTTTTGTTGTAACGCGTGCGATATCCTCGGTTATAAGGGTGTTTACTGGGTTAATCATGATGCACGGTCCTTGTGCGATGAGTACGGTAGAGCCAATGCTCCTGTTTTATATCGGCTGATCGATCTCTCTCAGCCGAGAGCCAATATAAAGAAAGGTGCCCACGGTTCAAGGTGTAATAATGGAACCTGGCAGTGATACTTTTACCGTTTATGTACAGTTCAATATTCGATGTAGGCCATTGCGGACGGCCTCTGTGGTCCCGCAAAAATAAGGGTGCCCGGCAACCCGTCACGGGCTAAAATGCGCGCCTGATTTTTTCAAGTCCCGCTCGGGACGTTCGAGGCACCCTTTAATGTCAGTCAACACTCCCGCGCCACTCACAGCTGCGCCTGAGCACCTCGCGCAGTTCCTCGGTCTGCTGGAGACCAGCCTGTCGCAGAACTCGCTGATCAAACTGGTCCTGGCCAAATACGTGGGCAGCGAGGCTGATCTGCAGCGCATTATCATCAAGCCGTTGACCGTCAAGGCGCAGCCCTGCCTGAGTTTCGTGTATCGCTACAAGACGCGCGATATCACCAGAAACTTCGCGCTTGCCGAAGCCGTGGAGGTCATTGCCGGCCTGATACCCGCGTCGTTCAAGAACGCACACCTGTTGTCGCTGAGCGACGAGGTGCAGCTGGAGTTCAGCAAGAAGGGCAAGACGACGCTGTTCAAAAGCAAGGCTCAGCAGGAGCGCCAGGCCCCTTCGGCAGGGCATGATCGCGAGAAGAAGCGCTATCTGGAGCTGACCCGGCCATTCCTGACCGACCTTGGCGTGACCAATCGGCAGCATGAGCTGATTCCGGCCATGTCGCGCAAATGGAAGCAGATCAACAAGTTCATCGAAGTGTTTTCCCATGCACTGAGCTCATCGCCGCTCAAGCTTGATCAGCCGATCAAGGTTGCGGACTTCGGCTCAGGCAAGGGGTATCTGACCTTCGCCATCCACGACTACCTGTGCAACACCTTGCAGGCGCAAGGGCAGGTGACCGGTGTCGAGCTGCGCGAAGACATGGTCACGTTGTGCAACGAGGCGGCGGCGAAGCTCGATCATCCGGGGCTGACCTTTGCTCAGGGTGACGTGCGTACAGTGGCGCCCAGCGCGCTGGACGTGATGATCGCGCTGCACGCCTGTGACATCGCGACAGACTATGCCATTCATATGGGCATTCGCTCCGGCGCTTCGATCATCATGTGCTCGCCGTGCTGCCACAAACAGATTCGTCTGCAGATCCAGAGCCCCGCCTTGTTGAAACCGATGCTGCAATACGGTCTGCACATGGGCCAGCAGGCAGAGATGGTCACCGACAGCCTGCGCGCGCTGTTGCTGGAGGCATGCGGTTACGAGACCAAAGTGTTCGAGTTCATTTCGCTGGAGCACACCAACAAGAACAAGATGATCCTCGCGGTCAAGCGTGCCGAGCCGGTCGATCCGGCTCAGTTACTGGCGCGTATTCAGGAGCTCAAGACGTTCTACGGCATCAGCGAGCATTGCCTGGAAACGCTCCTCAAGAGCGACGGCTTTATCGGCTGAAAATAGCCGTTCTGTGCGCAGTGGCCGAAGTGTCTGCGATCAACGGTCTGGTGTTTGACTGCTTCGTTGCGCTGGGTCAATGGTTGTACCTCGCGCAAGGCGGATGCTTGGCTCATCACTCAAGCATCCGCGCTACCCTCGAGGGTCCGTCATGATCAGCACTTTTTTCATCCCCGCTGTGAACATCATCGGCACTGGCTGCATTGATGAAGCCATGCTCGCCATACGCAAATACGGATTTCGCAAGGCGCTGATCGTCACGGATGCGGGGCTCGCCAAGGCTGGAGTAGCCAGTCAGGTCGCCGGGCTGCTGGTGGAGCAGGGCATCGACTCGGTCGTGTACGACGGTGCCCGCCCCAACCCGACCATCGCCAACGTCGAGAACGGTCTTGCCCTGTTGCAGGCGCGCCAGTGCGATTTCGTCATATCGCTGGGCGGTGGCTCGCCGCACGACTGCGCTAAAGGCATTGCCCTGTGTGCCAGCAACGGCGGGCACATCAGTGACTATGAGGGCGTCGACCGCTCGGCAAAGCCGCAGTTGCCGCTGATCGCCATCAACACCACCGCCGGAACCGCGAGTGAAATGACCCGCTTCTGCATCATCACCGATGAAGCCCGGCACGTAAAAATGGCGATCATCGACCGCAACGTCACGCCGCTATTGTCGGTGAATGACCCCGACATGATGGTCGCCATGCCCAGGTCGCTGACCGCCGCCACCGGTATGGATGCCTTGACTCACGCAATCGAAGCCTATGTCTCCACGGCTGCCAACCCGATCACCGATGCCTGCGCCTTGCAGGCCATGGCGCTGATCGCCAACAATTTGCGCGACGCATTCAACAACGGGGCAAACATCACCGCCCGCGAGAACATGGCCTATGCCCAGTTCCTCGCCGGCATGGCGTTCAATAACGCCTCATTGGGCTACGTGCATGCCATGGCGCACCAGCTGGGCGGCTTTTATGATTTGCCCCACGGTGTGTGCAACGCCGTACTGCTGCCCCATGTGCAGCGCTTCAACGCCAGTGTCAGCGCTGCCCGCCTGACCGACGTTGCGCACGCCATGGGCAGCAATATCCGCGGGCTCTCTCCGGAAGAAGGCGCTCAAGCGGCCATCGACGCCATTCGTGCACTGTCGGCTGCCGTGGAAATCCCGCCAGGTCTTGCTACGCTGGGCGTCAAAGAGGAAGACTTCCCGCTGTTGGCCACCAATGCCCTGAAAGATGCCTGTGGCCTGACCAATCCGCGTCCTGCCGATCTTGAGCAAATTCAGGATATATTTCGCCAGGCACTTTAATCACTCCTGCACAACAGGCCCGCCATGGATGTGCTTAGGCCGTACATCCTTGAAGATCATGAGTGTTGTGGACGCGGGATTGACAGCGTCAGGATGGAGCGGGTGTTTTCGTGAGCCAGGGTGCCTGAACAGAGGCTGACCAGCACCATGGAAGCGGAGCAGGCCAGGCCGCAGTCCGTTTAGCATCCAGATTGTCCTCGCGAATCCCGCGAGCATGACGGGAGGCTCAACCGATGACGCCCCTGCAATCTCTTTTGCAAAGCGGCTATCTGAAGATCGCCGCCACTCTGGTTCTGCTCTTTTCAGGCGCGCAATGCCTGCGGGCAGCAGACATTCCTGAAGGTTTCGCCAAGGATGTGACCGGCGGAGGCTCCGCGGCTGCCGTGCATCCCTCCACGCTGGATGAACTTCGTTCAGCACTCTGTGCGTCGCATGACTCGCACGGTGCCTGCACCGATGACACACCGCGAGTGATTGTCCTGGACCACACGTTCGACTTCCGCGCGAGCATGATTGCCAACGGCAATACCACAACCACCGAATCAGGCTGCGTAGTGAAACCGTGCCCGCGGGGTGGTGAGCAACTTGCACTGAATGGCGCCAACAACTTCTGCCAATCAAGGCCACGTGTCATGGTGACCTACGACAACGCGGGGCTGAAACCACTGAAAGTCGGCTCCAACAAGACATTGATCGGGCTTGGCGACAAGGCAGGCATTCAGGGCGCTGGGCTGTTCATTGGCGACGGCGCGCATAACGTGATCGTTCGCAACCTGACGCTTTCGGATATCAATCCACGTGTCTTATGGGGCGGCGATGCGCTGACCTTGAACAAGGCCGATGGCGTGTGGATCGATCACAACACCTTTGCGCGGATCGGCAGACAGATGATTGTTACGGGCTGGGGCACTGCGTCACACATCACCATTTCCAGCAATGAGTTCGACGGCCGAACGCCTTACTCGTCTACCTGCGATGGCCATCATTACTGGGTATGGCTGTTCCTCGGCAGTCAGGACACGCTGACGCTGTCGAGAAACTATGTACACGATACCTCTGGCAGAGCACCCCATTCAGGTGGCATGAACAATGCGCATGTTCGTGCCCAACTGGTCAACAACGTTTTCCAGCGCATGACCTATCAAGGCGCAATCATGTCGCGTACCTCATCGTCACAGCTGCTGGTCGAGGGAAACGACTTCGAGAACGTGGCTCACCCGCTGTATAACGATGTGGACCAGCCAGGCACGGCGTTCGCCTTGTTCGATCCGGTTTCAGCGGCTGCAGACAACGTGTGCATGAGCATGATCGGCAGGCCTTGTGTGGCGAATCGGCAACAGGATAGCGGCGACGACTATCGCCCGCAGGACGCCTCTGCCTTGCAGGCGTTCCGCGAGTATCGGCAGTACCTGGTGGTGCCGGTTTCGGCACAAGAAGCCAAGGCGCAGGTGCCGGGAGAGGCGGGGGTGGGTAAGGCCAGTGCCGGTCTACTGCAATGACTTCGATTTTTGAGTTGCATTGACGTGTTTCTGGGTTTTGCTATCTGAGAGTGGACGCGGGGAGAGGGGGAGTTTTGAACGGCAAGGGGGCTAATTTCAGGAGTGCAGAGCAGATTTTGTGAAGGACTGAAATGGAACGGGTAGAGGGAATCGAACTCTTATTGGACAGAATTATTCGAATCTGTGTATGTGTGTAGGTATTGCCCCGAGGCAGCGCTGAGAAAAGCGTGTAGTTGTGTGTTCTGAGGTGGCTGATTTGCTGGGGCTCGTCCCTACGGTAGTAAACATACCCTTCAAATCTTGACTTGCTCACATGTGAAGGAAAGCCTGAGATTCGGATATCTGGAGCATCGATTTCTTCTTAACCTCACCGGATCGCATGATCCGTTCCCGGGCCGTATCCCGCGCACATTGACGCGGGATTCGATTCGTGAGAGATCAAGCTGGGTAACCATTCCTCATCGGTTTGTCCGTCGACCACATATCGATGACTTGATGTCGTAAATATTACTTGCCCATTATTTTCCGCTGCAAGTGTCCTCAGCGCTTGGACATAAGAGTTGAGGTGTTCATTTGGAATATCTTGCTGCTTTGGTGTATCCAAGATGAGCATTCTGACTGGGAATGACGGATCGCTTAGGTAGATTTCGAACAACGCAGCATGGTAAGCCAGCACTGTTCTGGCTTTAGAGCTACCTTTCAAAATATCCAGCCTTTCGTCCCCCATGGTTGGCTAAAAAGGACAAGTTTCTACAGCGATTTCTCCTACATCGTGAAAGGGCCTGCAGGTTCGAGCCCATGTTGAGCAAGGAGATTCCGACGAGGCTCAGCAAAATGCCGGCCCATTCCAGCCCGGCATTGCGATGGCCCCAGATCAGGCCGAACAACAACGTGAACAGCAGCGCCACAGCATCATCCAGCCCAGCCAATTTTTGTACACAGCCAGCGATGCAGCCTAGCCAGAATGCTTCCTCCAGCCTCTTCCGGCTGTATTTCATCGGCCTCAAGGAAAAACCGCCTTAAGTCGCAAGAAAGCATGCCGACAACCTCATCAGCAATGAGATTGACGGTCTTCGACCGCGTCCTGGCGTACCTTCCCGAAGAGCAACAGGATCGTCAAGATCAAGGCGGAGCAAACGCGCGTGAAGGTCATGACGCCAGTTCTCAAAACCGGCTCAGCGGCTTGAGCTCATCACCGATCTGTATCCGATTCTTGCGTCATTGACCTGGCCAGGTATGCCTTGCCCCGGAGTTTCTACATGTGTTCAATGTGTGATGCGCTCACCCAACTTTGGGCCGAAGGCGCGACCGGCCAGGGTGCGGCCAAACAGACAGTCACCAGCCAAGTGATGCTTGAGCACCTGACGCTTGACCAGCAAGCCAACTACCTTACTGATGGCTATTGGCACGACGCCTATGGCGGTTCTCAGCACCATTTTGACGTGCACGCCGGAGGGTCGCTCACCGTCAACCTGGCAAGCTTGAGCGCAAGCGCTCAGGTTGTTGCTCGATATGCGCTGCAAACCTGGACCAATGTCAGCGGCCTAAACTTTGTGGAAACCACCGCTGCCGCTGCGATCAATTTCAGCGAACAAAAAAGCGGTGCGTACAGCAACTCCAATTATGCAGGCAGCATCATCTCGGATAGCAGCGTCAACATCGCTTCCGATTGGGTGAAATACGGTTTGTATTATCAGCAAACCTACATTCATGAAATCGGCCACGCGCTGGGGTTGGGCCATGCGGGCGATTATAACGGGAGCGCGACCTTCCCCAACAATGCCTTCTATCAAGAGGACAGCTGGAAATACTCGGTGATGTCCTACTTCAGTCAGGACGAGAATACGTATTCCAACGCCTCTTTCGGCTATGTCGCTACCCCCATGCTGGCGGACATCGTAGCCATCCAGTCAATGTACGGCACCGCCGTTACCCGCACAGGTGACAATACCTACAGTTTCAACAAGACTTCCATCAACACCGGAACCGACTTCGTGCCCGGCCTGGTGGCCACGATCTATGATTCGGGCGGCAACGACACGATCAACGTCAGCACCTATGTCGGCGCTCAGACAGTCGATCTGAGAAGTGAAGCTTTTTCCAGCCTATACGGCGGTCTATCGAATATTGCAATCGCGCGCGGTACGGTTATCGAGAACGCCATAACTGGTGCAGGCGCAGATACGCTGATAGGCAACGCCAGTGACAACTTTCTAAATGCAAACGCGGGCAATGACCAGTTGCAAGGCGGCGATGGCAATGATCGGCTGATGGGTGGGGCGGGCTCGGACGTGCTCAATGGTGGCAACGGCATCGACACCGCCTTGTATACCGAGGCAGGTGCTCGCTACTTTGCAACCTACGATACCGCGCTGGTCAGGAATGGCACCCTCAGCGTTCATGATGCGCAAACGTCCGATGTGGACACACTTTCAAGCGTCGAAAGGCTGTCTTTCAGCGATCGCAATGCCAATCTTGACGAACTGCTCATGGCTTTTCACAGCCGTTATGGCGCCTTCAACGCCGAGAGTGACGCCACTGTTTTGTTGAGTTTTAGCACCGATCTTCATCACATCGCGCTCACCGAGGATCAGGCTGACGTTGCCAGGCTCTACTCACTGTTCGGTCGGACGCCCGATTATCAGGGTTTGAATCACTGGCTGACGCAGCAGGCGATGGGCAGTTCGGATGCAGAGATTCGCGATGGTTTTCTGAATTCCATTGAAGGGATGCAGCGCTACAGCGGGCTTGGTGATCGGGACTTTGTCCTTGATCTCTATCAGACCGTATTGCATCGCACAGGCGAAGAATCCGGTGTGTCGTTCTGGAATACTCTGCTGCAGGCGGGTGGGAGTCGAGCAACGGTCGCTGATGGCTTCCTGAATTCGCGCGAGAGCCGTGACCTCTCGGAAGGCGAGACGGGGTTCATCAGGATCGTGGCTCATAACGCCTGGAACAATCTGGATGTGGTAGTGGGCAAGGGCGTGGCCACCGGCACGGCTGGTGATGATCAGATCAGTGAGCAGGAAGTCAACCTTGACAGCAATGCGGTTTCGCATCTGGCCGGCAAGGCCGGTATAGACACCTTTATTTTCAACGACGCTGCATCCGCCTACACGATCAGTGCGCTCGATACCGACACGCTATCAGTCAGTCGTTCCACGGGAGCTGCGGCGAAATTCGAACTGAGTGGCTTCAATGTGCTCGATTTCGCAGATCGCGAACTGTTCGTTCTCGACTCGGCGCAGGCAAGCATTGGTCGTCTGTATACCATTCTGGGTCGTGCTCCCGATGTCGAAGGCCTGAAGTCCTGGCTGTCCCAGGGCGCCGCAGGCGAAACCGTTGCCCAGGTTGCGGGTGGTTTTGTGCAATCTGCCGAATTTTCCCAAAGCCTGCCCGACGCCAGCAATGCAGTCTTTGTCGAAAAGCTGTATCACAATGTCCTGGGCAGAGGCAGCGACGCTGACGGCCTTGCCCATTGGGTCCACTCGCTGGACGGAGGCACAAGCCGTGGACAGATCGCATTCAATATCGCCAACTCCGCGGAGTCTGCTGCACTGACTCAAGGCGATGCCGGCTTCATTCACCTGGTAGGGCATGCTGATTGGGTTTGACGTCGCGATGGCTGCAAACCTTCCGTTCGCCGGGGTTGCAGACCACTTGGGGATTTCTCTCTCCGCTTCTAAACACGTCGAGCTGAGCGAGGCATTGAAGAAGGAGATTTCGTCGATTGAGTTGTACTCTGACGCTGTCCGGGCGATCGTTGAGCTTCAAAACTCAGACATCCTGGTAGGGGTTTATTGAGTGATCGAAGGATAAACGCGGGTCAGACAAGACGCCGTGTCGAGGGAGTCGACGGTGCGTCAAATTTTTGGGGATTCCGGGAGAACTAATGGTGGGGCGGCGAGAAGGTATTGATGGCCTTAGGCGCTAGGGCGAAATTGCCTGGAATGCCCGGGATCATTGGCTGGAAGATGGAGCGGGTAGAGGGAATCGAACCCTCAACTAAAGCTTGGGAAGCTTTCGTTTTACCACTAAACTATACCCGCTCTGATAGCTGCTCTGAGCGGCTGACTTTGTACCAGAACCCTGCCCTGATTTGAAGCGCTAATTTCACCCCGCAGCGCTTTGCCTCCTGATACTCACCCTGAAAACCAACCGCCAGATGACGATGCTCCGCAACTGACGGTGGCTTCGTGTGTGGTTTTCAGAAGGTCAGGGACGGGTAGTCCTGAACCCGGTTATGGACGTCGCGTGACACTTGTCCCGGTTGCAGGAAATTCATCAGCACCTGTTTCGAGTCGCGGCAGGCGGCCTTGTGTTCCATGTCCAGGAAGTGGCCGGTAGCGTCGATGGTGCTGAAGCTGCAGTCGCGCAGGTATCTGGAGAAGTGGGCGGCGTCGTTTGCGCAGGTGTATTCGTCCAGGGCTCCGTTGATGAACAGCACGGGGACGGTGATGTTCTTGCCTGCGGTCAGGTAATTGTCCGGGTCGAGCTCCAGGACCTGGCTGAAGTGGTAATGCATCTGGTCATACTCGTGAGCATCCAGGCTGCTGATATGACGGAAATTGAAGCGCTTGAACAACGTAGGCAGATGCTTGCCGACGGTGTTGTTGATCAAGTGGCCCATGTCATAACGGTTGTGCGCGCCCAGGTGCGTGATGCCGTGACACAGGTAGTCATGCATCTTCTCGTTGATCACGGGGGAGAACGAGCTGATCACCGCGCTTTCGATGCGTTTCGGCCGATGCGCCAAAGCAACCAGCGTGGCCGCGCCGCCCCACGAGAACGACAGCACGTGCTCGGCGTTGAAGTGGTCGATCAGTTCCAGCAGCAACTGGCCTTCTTCTTCCCGGGTCAGTGGCGCGCCATGCAGGTTGTGCGGTTTGGATTTGCCTGAATAGGGCTGGTCGTAAAGCACCACGTTGAAGGTCGGGTAGAGGTTGCGGACGGTCTGGGTAAATGAAGCGGTGGTGGCCAATGAGCCGTTGACCAGAATGATGGTCTTGGCGGCGGCATCGGTGCGATAGAGTTCGGTATAAACCCGAAACTGTCCTTGTATGTCGAGCACTGCTTTTTCTGGCGACATAGGTTTCACTCCTGGCGTAGACAGGTAGGCGTGCCTATGACATTGCCCGCGTTTCGTGACAGACATGCGATAGTCGATCAACGGCCTGTGCCGATCCGACCAGCGTCTGCCAGGCGGCCATGACGTTCAAAACAGGCCGATTTCACCGGTGTTCAGCGCGCGATAGCTGCCGGGGCCCAGGCCGGGGTCCAGCGCCAGCGTGCCGATGTTCTCCCTATGCAGGCGCAACACTTTGTTGTCGAAGTGGCCGAACATTCGTTTCACCTGATGATAGCGGCCTTCGACAATGCTCAAGCGCGCACTGCGCGGCCCCAACAAGGTCAATTGCGCCGGTTGCGTGGTGAGGCCTTCGAATGCGAAATACAGGCCTTCGGCAAATTTCGCGGCGTAGCGTTCGTCGATCGGTTGCTCGGTCTCGACGTAATACACCTTGGGCATTTTGGTCTGTGGCTGAGTCAGGCGTCGCGACCATTGACCATCGTTGGTTATCAGCATCAGGCCGGTGGTGTTGAAGTCCAGCCGTCCGGCGATGTGCAGTTCGTGCTTGTCAGGCTCGTCCAGCAAATCGAGCACGGTCGGATGCTGCGCATCGCTCGTCGCGCTGACGCAGCCTTCAGGTTTGTGCAGCATGAAGTAGCGGGGGGCTTTGCCTGCCTGGAGGATTTCTTCGTCAAGCGCCACACAACTGAATTCGCGTACTTCGTGATGCGGGTCGCGGGTTGCCTGGCCGTCTACCTGCACGCGTCCGCTGGCCAGCGCCAGGCGCACTTGCTGACGATTGAAGTGTGGCAGGTTGCTGAGGAAACGATCAAGGCGCATGGCGATAACGGCGAGCGGAGGAAGAGGCGCGCATCTTACTCTGTGGCCCGGCGTGCCTGGGGATTTGGCGCTGCATCTTCGATCACGGCGCAGCGCGGGCACAGACAGGCCTTGTCGCGAAGGTTATCCGGCAGCGCTGCCAGCAATGCCGGGTCGATGCTTTGCGAAAAGCACCAGCAGGGCTGGTCCACGGTGCGCGGATCGGCCAGGCTGCATTGGTTGCTGAAGCCGCAGAGGGGGCACAGCGCGGTGTCAGGGGAGGCCGTTGTCATGTCGGAGTAAGCGCCGTGCTGGATGATCGGGGTGTTCGGTTCAGGCCATATTAGCAATCACCGAGCTCGCTGCCGGTGCATGATAGACGGGTGAACGGTTCATCAGCGCAGATATCGCGGCACACCGGCAGTGCACCAGCAATATTCTGTCGTAATGGATGCCTTGCATGGACAGGCTTTCGAACAGGTCGGCCAACGATGGCGGGGGCATGCCGAAGCGGTTGCGCACTGTCAGAACATCCATCGGCGTTGGCGGCAGCCAGCCGCGCAAGGGCGACGCCCGCGAGTTGCCCACCACGCTTGCGATCTCGTCATAGCTCTCGCTGGTGGTCGTCTGAAACTTGGACAGGCTGTAGTTCTTCAGTCTGCCGGGCAGCGAAGTGCCTGCTATCAGCTTGTCGGTGAGAAGCAGGGGTTCAAGCGGCGTGGGCTGCATCACGCTGTGCACCGCCGTGTTGGAACGTGCGAATGGCCGGGCATTCTTGTTGACGACCCGATGCAGTTTCGGGTCCACCAGTTCGTAGCCATGCGGCGCGTAGGTGCGAATCTCGGTGCCATTGGGGATCTTCACGGTTCGGGACCACGGCGTGTAGTACCCGTGGCTGCTGACCACCAGAGTGCGCGCCTGACCTCTGTCCGAGGTCCATAAAAGGAACCTTTTACCCAGCTTCCAGGCATGCACCTGCAACAGGTTTGACGAGACGGCAGTGCTGACAGTCCAGCGTTTGAGCAGGGCGTCGGTGTGAAAGAATTTCTCCAGCCGGGTCTGGCGCGGGGTGACGAACTGCCTGCGCAATGGCCGGGTGCCGAACGCCCGGTCGAGCGTAATCGCTACGGTTTGGGAACTGCTCACGGCAGGTTTTACGATTCGGCTCAGTGAGCGCAGCATTCTTGGCGTGTGCGGAGCCAGTTGCAGCAAGCCCAGCGTCAGCGTGGCCAGCAGCGCCTGGTTTTTCTCTGCGTAACGGCTGCCCGGCAGATGCGTTGCGGCAATGGCCAGCGAGGTGATGCCAATCTCCGTCGTCAGGGAGGCAATGAGCGCAGGTGTCAGCAACAAGGACATCGGCACCAGCAGTCGCTGTAATTGCTGAAGCCGGTCGGTCCAGTCCGCCAGCGTTACCTGCGTTGACGTGACGATCTGATCCTCTGCGTCATCCAGTGCGTTCTGCTTGAGCAGTTGGTGTAGAAAAGCGAATGGCGTGTCTTCCAGTCTTTTCTCACACAACGAGTGGCTCATGGCCTGGCGCGTGTCCGGGTTGTACAGCGCATCTGTCCAGGGGCGAAGGATGGATATGGGCGGGTTGGGCGCCTGTGTCCCGCCCCATAATTTGAGCAGGTAGTCCAGGCGCGGGTGATGACGGCGGGGAACATAGCGCATGACCGCGTCACGCCATTCCGGACTGGCCGTTGCCCGGCTCAGATGCTGCTTCAGCGCCGTGTCATCTGCAAACTCGATGAACGCATCGGCGTGGCCCACCTGATAAAGCACGTTCGTCAAGCCCGGCTGCTCAAGTACCAGCAGGCCGGTGTATTGCTCCTGCATGCCGTCGGTCAACGCGCCCTGAACGAAAAAACCGAGTGACCGCCATTGACCAGGTGCAGAGGGCGCAAGGGTTTCCACGAGCAGATCGAAGGTGCCACGCGTGAGGCTGCCGCGCTTCAGGCTGATCAGCGCCTGGCTGATGAACGTGGTTCTGAACGCCTGTTCTATGGCGGTTCTCTGCTGATCCCAGAAGTCGTGTATGCGTTGAGTCATCCAGGTCAGAAAGTCGAAGGCTCTGATGTAGTCCTCGAGCGCCTGCGGGCTGATATCAAGCACCTGACCCTGCTCACTGTCGCCCTGACCGGTGGGGTCGAAGAAGACCACGGTGCCGCCGCCGTGATCGATATAGCCAGCAGGGTGATCGACTCGATAATTGCTTATCAGCGCCTCGCTCAGGCTGATCGGCCTCGGGTCGGGGGTGTGAACATAGGTAGGCGGCAACCGGGGGTTGCCCAGGGGTTTGCTCGAATAGCCGGGTTGATAAGCGATGAACACATGCTCGGGGTTGTGCGTCAGCGCGTGGTTTTCCTGCAGATAGCTCGCCATGACCTGGCCGGCCATTTTCGACGCAACCGGGATCTGCTCCAGAATGCTCGGCTGTGTCTGCCACAGGTCTGCGGCACCTGCCAGCGCCAGGCCGCGAGCGACTGGCCTGAGCAGGTCGAGCGTGCTGCGCGCGTGGCTGTCGGCAAGAAGCCCGGCGAACGAAGCCTGGGTCAGTGCGCTGAACAGGTCGCCTTCGATCAGCGGCGCCTCGACAACGATGCCGGCATGCTGCTCAAGCGCAAGAAATACCTGGCCGTAGAGCCCTGAGGCGTTCATGGCCGCCAGCAGCCGCCTGCTCATCTGGCGTGGATCATCGCTGATGTATTCGATGACGTTACCCTTGGCACCCAGAATGTGAATGAAACAGTGCGAGGTGGTTTTCGAGCTGATCTGAAATATCCCCGGCACCTGTTTGCCATTCAGCGTCAGGACCCGGACCTCGGATTTTTCACCTCGTCCGCTCATGCTGATCGTGTCGGTGTCGATGGGAGACCGGTCAAGTCCCATGGCGTCCCGCGCCAGCCAATAACCGTCCCGACTGATGTGTCTGTGGTTGAGCTGCCGAGCCAGGTTGTCAAGGAACGCCAGCCGCGACAAGGTGCGCCAGGTTGCTTCGTGTCGTGTCCTGAAGAGCTGCAATACGGCGTTGTAATCGCGTTTGAGCGGCAGCTCGCCAATCAGCCTGAACATCTGCGCGGTTGTCAGCGCAGGCGTGTCTTCGCGCAGTGAAAGATCGGCAAGGGTGCTACGCGACAGCGCCTGGAAATGCGCGGGTTCGAAGCTGGCCAGCGCCACATCGGTCAGCGACAGGCTGACGCTGTAATGCTCGTGTCCATTGTCGTCCACAGCAGGTCGGTCATCGTTGCTGAAGGTGATCTGCAGGGCGTCCGGGTCGAGTGCCTTGCCGCTCATCTGCGTGAGCAGCGTGGTCAGTTGCTGGCGAACGAAATCCTGTCGGGTCGGTGGAAAATCCATGTCCAGTTGGCAGGCTTTCAGAAGTAACGTCGAGTCGGCAATCAGCCGGAAACCTGCGCTGTTACGCATGGCCCTGAGTTGTCGCTCGATGTGTGGCGAGGCGTCTTTCGGCTCGCTTTCTTCGGCCACTGCAGGCGACGGTGTTGGCTCGGGCGCTGAAAAGCCGTCCGGCAGGATAAACGGCATTGGTGCGTTTAGCGTGTCGTGCCTGCTAATGCTGTGCTCGGGACGCAGAACGCTGGTTTGCTCCAGCAGCATAGAGGACGGATGAAACAGCGTGTCCTGGCGAAGCGGACTCCAGATGGGGTTCATGACGTGCGGTCAAAATGAATGAATGCCCATTATTTCGGGAAGCGCGATGGGGAAGGTCATAACTATGTGTTGCGACTTCCCGTCGCGCTGAAAGAGTGAGGCGGCACGCCCGAGCATGCCGCCTGGCGCTTACTGCTGTCGCACGTGCGCACGCCAGCCGCCGAGATGGCTGATGTCGCGGGCACCTTCCAGGCCATAGGCTTCGCAGATGAAACCGGTCTCCCAGCGACCGTCGGCCAATTGCACCTTGCCCAGCCCGAGCGGTGCCGGAATGCCGGTCAGAAACGACCCCAACTCGATACTTGGCAGCTCCCAGACCTCCACGTCGATGGCTACGCCGTGTTCAGCCACCCGCACCATGCCAGGCCGGAAGGGCGGACCACCGGCCAGCGCATACAGCCGATAGTCGGCCGAGCTTTGCGTGGTTTCCAGCAGGCGTGCCCCGCGTTGCCTGAGCTGCCAGTTCAACGCCAGTCCGTCCAGGTGAGCACCGCAGACCACCAACCGCGCCATATCGTTGCGCGCAGTGGTTTGCGGTACAGGCAGCCGAGGTGCTTCGCCGCCAATCAAGGGCAGGGCGGTTTGCCGTTGCAAGGCGTCGGCCAGGCTGAGCAGGTACTGATCGGTGAATGCGCGTCCGAACAGCGTCACGCCCCACGGCAGACCGTTGCCCATGAACGCGCTGGGCACGGCGACGGCGGCGTAGTCGAGCAGGTTGACGAAATTCGTGTAGTAACCCAGCTCCGAGTTACGCAACACCGGCTCGGCCGCCAGCTCTGCCGATGTCACCGGGCGGCCGATGCTTGGCGTCACCACACACTCCAGCCCCTCAAGTGCCCGATCGCACGTCGCCTTGAGCGCTTGCAGGCGGTATTGCGCGCGAAACGTATCGACCCCGCTCACCTGGGGAGCCTTGGCCAGCACGTCGCGGATCACCGGCAATACGGCGTCAGGGTGTTCTTCCATCAACTGCCCGGCGACGCTGTAGCGTTCGGCCACCCACGGCCCTTCGTACAACAACCGCGCGGCTTCGAGAAACGGTGACAAGTCCAACGTGACCGCTTCGCCACCCAGCGCGATAAGGTGGTCGATGGCTGCGTTGAACAGCACCGGCCCCTCGGTACAGCCGAAGAACTGCAGGTCCTCGGCGCGGGGTACACCGAAGCGAAACGGGCGAGGTGTGCCGAACGCCGAGGCGTCGTTCCACAACGGGTTGCGACGGCTGTACTCATCGCGCGGATCAAATGCGGCGATCAGTGCCAGTAGCTCGCTGGCTTCCCGCGCCGTGGCGGTGAAGGTCGAGACACAATCCTGCGTGCGGCATGCGGGCACTACGCCTGCCGTGGAAATCAGCCCCTTGCTGGCTTTCATTCCCACCAGGTTGTTCAGTGCTGCAGGTACCCGGCCCGAGCCCGCCGTGTCGGTGCCCAGCGAGAAGCTGCTGACGCCCAGTGCCACGGCCAGCGACGAGCCAGCGCTCGAACCGCCGGACGGGTACTCGTTCAACACGCTGTTGGGGCAGGCGCCATATGGCGAGCGGCTGCCGTTCAAGCCTGTGGCGAACTGGTCCAGATTGGTCTTGCCCATGGGCACTGCGCCCAGCGCGATCAGTTGCGCGACGACGCTTGCCGAGTGCTCGGGTGTGTAGGCGTAGTCCGGGCAGGCCGCGGTGGTTGGAATGGTCGCCAGATCAATATTGTCCTTGATCGCGAAGGGGATGCCGAACAGCGGCAGGCCCCTTGGATCGCGATCGTCCAGTGCGGCCAGATAGGGCTCGAGTTCAGCCGGGCTGAGCAGGTGGATGAACAGGTGATAATCGCTGTTCAGCCGTGCGGCTTTTTCGCGCAGCGCCAGGATCAGTTGCCGCGGCGATGTCCGGCCGGACTGGTAGAGCGCGCGTACGGTGTCCAGGCGCAGGTCATTGGGCAGTGCTGTGTCGTTCATGACGGGATTCCCTTGAAAGTGAAAAGTGGGTCGATTCAGTCTGCGGCCAGCACCACGACCCGTTGCCCTGCGCGTACTGCCGAGCCGGGTTGCACCCTGACGTCCTGCACCACGCCGGCGATCGGGGCGAGCAGGGGGATTTCCATTTTCATGGACTCCAGAATCACCAGCACATCGCCCGCTTCCACGCGGTCGCCCGGTTGCACCTGGACTTGCCAGAGATTGCCGGCGATGTGGCTGTCGACGCCTTGCTGGCCGGGTTGCAGAGGCTGTTCTTCGGTGTTCGGCGCCACGCCTTCATCGCTCTGGAAATCGGCCTGTCCGTTGGCGATCCAGCGTTCGCGCTCGGCGTTGAAGGCGGCGTTTTGCTGGGCGCGGAACGCCGTAATGCCTTCGGCTTCGCGGCTCAGGAAGGCCTGGTAATCAGCCAGATTCAGGGTGCTGTGTTCGATGTTCAGGGCAAAGCGACCCAGCGGGAAGTCGCGGCGGATACGCAACAGTTCGTCGGCGCTGACCGGGTAGAAACGGATCTGATCGAAGAAGCGCAACAGCCATGGTTTGCCCTCGAAGGCTGCGACGTCGCGATAGCGATTCCACATCTGCAACGTGCGGCCGACGAACTGATAACCGCCGGGGCCTTCCATGCCGTACACGCACATGTAGGCGCCGCCGATGCCCACCGAATTTTCGGCGGTCCAGGTGCGTGCCGGGTTGTACTTGGTGGTGACCAGCCGATGGCGCGGGTCCAGCGGCGTGGCCACCGGTGCGCCGAGGTACACATCGCCCAGCCCCATGACCAGATAACTGGCGTCGAACACTGTACGTTGCACTTCGTCGAGGTTGGGCAGGTCATTGATACGGCGGATGAACTCCAGGTTGCTCGGGCACCAGGGCGCGTCCTTGCGTACTGTGGTCATGTACTTTTCGATGGCCAGCTGGCAGGCCGGGTCGTCCCAGGACAGCGGCAGATGGACGATGCGCGAGGCCACTTGCAGGTCTTTCGCGGCGCACACCGCGTCCCATTCTCCGGCGACGATGTCGAGCAGTTGCCGAAGCGGCAGTTGCTCTGGGCGGTAGTGGACTTGCAGCGAGCGAATGCCCGGCGTCAGATCGATCACCCCCGCCAGCGCCTTGGCCTCCAGCGCAAGCATCAAGGCATGGCCGCGCAGACGCAGCACCAGGTCCAGCTCCGGCGCACCGATTTCCAGCAGCAGATGGGTATCCCCGGACAGACGCGCAACCAGGCGTTTATCGTCCTGGCCGATGTCGAGGATGACCGGGGAGGGCAGATCCTCTATGCGGACAACTTCGCTGTCACGGGAGTTTGCGGTGCCTTGTGGGAGCGAGCTTGCTCGCGAAGAGGGCGTTGCAGTCGATGGGTTTTCTGCGTCAGGAATATGGTCTTCGCGAACAAGTTCGCTCCTACGGGAGTTTGCGATGCCCTGTGGGATCTGGCTTGCTCGCGAAGAGGGCGTTGCAGCCGATGGATTTTCTGCGTCAGGACTATAGCCTTCGCGAGCCGGCTCGCCCCCACGGGAGTTCGCGGTGCCCTGTATGAGCGAGCTTGCTCGCGAAGAGGGCGTTGCGGTCGATGGATTTTCTGCGTCAGGAATATAGCCTTCGCGAACAAGTTCGCTCCTACTGGAGTTCGCGGTGCCTTGTGGGAGCGAGCTTGCTCGCGAAGAGGGTGTTGCAGTCGATGGATTTGCTGCGTCAGAAATATAGCCTTCGCGAGCAAGCTCGCTCCCACGGGAGTTCGCGGGGCCTTGTGGGAGCGAGCTTGCTCGCGAAGAGGGCGTTGCAGTCGATGGATTTGCTGCGTCAGGAATATAGCCTTCGCGAACAAGTTCGCTCCTACTGGAGTTCGCGGTGCCTTGTGGGAGCGAGCTTGCTCGCGAAGAGGGCGGTACAGCCGATGGATTTTCTGCGTCAGGACTATAGCCTTCGCGAACAAGTTCGCTCCTACTGGAGTTTGCGGGGCCTTGTGGGAGCGAGCTTGCTCGCGAAGAGGGTGTTGCAGTCGATGGATTTGCTGCGTCAGAAATATAGCCTTCGCGAGCAAGCTCGCTCCCACGGGAGTTCGCGGGGCCTTGTGGGAGCGAGCTTGCTCGCGCAGAGGGCGTTGCAGTCG
>NZ_AWQP01000068.1:0-16638 GCF_000972175.1 Pseudomonas syringae pv. coryli str. NCPPB 4273
ACTCTGCGTCGTCAGTGCCACTGTGATAAAAGAGCGTTTTTATGACCAGTGACTAAAGGCAACGCATGACTTTGCGCTGCCGCGCGGCGCTGAGCGTCCGGAACGGCATGCCAATGCAGCGCATTGGCACGATAGTCATAGTCAGGAACAGCGAGCGCTTGTAGGCGCGACGACGCCGGGCGCTTCGGTGTCAGCTGTTGGGCAGCAGCCGGCAGGTGATGCTCTTGATGTAGCGCGTCTCGGCAATGGCCGGGTGCACCGGATGGTCCGGGCCCTGGCCGCCGCGTTCCAGCAGCTGGATGTTGCGGTCCAGATGGCGGGCGCTGGTCAGGAGGATGTTCTGCAGGTCGTCTTCCGGCAGGTGCATCGAGCACGACGCGCTGACCAGAATGCCGTCCTTGCTGAGCAGGCGCATGGCTTGCTCGTTCAGGCGGCGGTAGGCGCCTTCACCGTTTTTCATGTCTTTCTTGCGTTTGATGAATGCAGGCGGGTCGGCGACGATTACGTCGAAACGCTCTTCTGCGGCTTTCAGTTCCTTGAGCGCTTCGAAGACATCACCTTCGATGCAGGTCATCTTTTCTGCAAAACCGTTCAGGGCTGCGTTGCGCTCCACGCCATCGAGGGCGAAGGACGACGCGTCGACGCAGGTGACATCGCTGGCACCGAAAGCCGCTGCCTGAATGCCCCAGCCGCCGATATAGCTATACAGGTCCAGCACACGCTTGCCTTTGACGTAAGGGGCGATGCGCGCGCGGTTCATGCGGTGGTCATAGAACCAGCCGGTTTTTTGCCCGGCCATGACCGGTGCTTCGAACTTCACGCCGTTCTCTTCCAGCGCAACCCATTCCGGCACCAGACCGAAAACGGTTTCGACGTAACGATTCAGGCCTTCCGCATCGCGAGCCGCCGAATCGTTCTTGAACAGGATGCCGCTTGGCTTGATGACCTGAACCAGCGCCGCGATGATGTCTTCCTTGTGGTTTTCCATCGTGGCCGAGGCCAGTTGAACGACCAGAATGTCACCGAAACGATCGACCACCAGACCCGGCAGCAGGTCGGAGTCACCGTAGACCAGGCGGTAGAAGGGCTTGTCGAACAGACGTTCACGCAGCGACAGCGCAACGTTGAGGCGATGGACGAGCAGAGACTTGTCGAGCGGCAGCTTGATGTCGCGGGACAGCAGGCGTGCGCAGATCAGGTTGTTGGGGCTCATGGCGACGATGCCCAGCGGCTTGCCGCCCGCAGCTTCGAGGATGGCCTGATCACCGGCTGCAAAACCATGCAGTGGGGTGGCGGCTACATCGATCTCGTTGCTGTAGACCCACAGATGACCGGCGCGCAGGCGGCGGTCGGCGTTGGCTTTGAGGCGCAAGCTAGGCAGGGACATGACGTCGCTCCTGAAAAAAGAGCGGGATTATAGCGCGTCATCCCGGCGCTGGGCCGGGATGACTGCAATTAACTGACGGAATCTGTCAGGCAGACAGTGCTTCGATCAGTTTGCTGTTGAAGGCGGGGATGTCGTCGGGCTGGCGGCTGCTGATCAGCTTGCCGTCGGTGACGACTTCCTGATCGACCCATTTTGCGCCCGCGTTGACCAGGTCATCTTTCAGCGTCTTGAAGCTGGTCAGGGTTTTGCCTTTTACCAGGCCGGCCGAGATCAACAGCCAGCTGCCATGGCAGATAACCGCCACTGGCTTGCCCGCGGCCTCGATGTCCTTGACGATCTTTTGCGCGTCGCTGTCTATGCGGATGGTGTCGGAGTTCTGCACACCGCCCGGCAGTACCACGCCATGATAGTCACTGGCGTTGGCAGCCTTGAACGTGCCGTCGATCTTGAAGTCATCGGCAGGTTTGTCGTGATTCCAGCCTTTGACCTTGCCCTCTTCAGCGGAAAGGATTTCCACGGTGGCGCCTGCTTGCTCCAACGCTTCTTTCGGACCGGTCAGTTCAACCTGTTCGAAACCGTCGGTTACAAGAATTGCTATGCGTTTGCCAGTCAATGCTTTAGACATGGGATCCTCCAGTGTCGGGCTTCAGGGGTAGCGCCTGGCCGGCCGTTTTGAGGCCGCCGTTCACGCTCGTAACACAAAGTCCGAAGCTTCGTACCAGGCAAAGTTCCGAGAATATCTTCGTCTTGGATGATGGACCGTTTCTCCGCAAGGGGTCAGAATCCAGTCATCACCGTGAGTAAATTCCTATGTCCGAAGAGCTAAGCCCAGAACAGATCCAGCAAGCGTTGCAGGGCATCAGTGTCCCTCCGCAGCCGCAAATCATGGTGGACCTGCAGATGGAGCAATACATGCCCGACCCGGACCTGGGGGCGATCGCGCGATTGATCGCGCAGGATCCCGGGTTGTCCGGGGCGCTGTTGAAGATCGTCAACTCCGCCCACTACGGCCTGTCCAACAAGATTGCCTCCATCGACAAGGCGGTGAATCTGCTGGGCAGTCGGACGGTGATCAACCTGATCAACGCGCAGTCGATTCGGGGCGAGATGACCGATGAAACCATCGTTGCGCTCAACCGTTTCTGGGATACGGCGCAGGATGTCGCGATGACCAGTCTGACCCTGGCCAAGCGTATCGGCTCGCAGACGGCGGACGAGTCCTACGCCCTGGGCCTGTTTCACGACTGCGGCATTCCGTTGATGCTCAAGCGTTTCCCCAACTACATGCCGGTGCTGGAAGAGGCCTACGCCAATGCGGGCCCTGATTGCCGCATCGTCGATACTGAAAACAGCGCCTTCGACACCAACCATTCGGTCGTCGGCTATTACACGGCCAAATCCTGGCGTTTGCCTGCACACATTACCGACGCGATCGCCAATCATCACAACGCATTGGCGATTTTTCAGGACGATACCAGTCGTAATGCCACGCTCAAGAACCTCCTGGCCCCGCTGAAAATGGCCGAGCATATCTGCCAGTCCTATCGGGTACTGGGCAATCAGCACGAGGATCATGAGTGGGAGTGCATCGGTGCGCTGGTGCTGGACTACGTGGGCCTGTCCGAATATGACTTTGAATACCTGAGGGAAAGCATCCGCGAGCTGGGCGCGCGCTGATCCGGCGTCGCCCCGGCCTGTCCTTTCTGCACGACCGAGTTGTCCATGCCTGAATTACCTGAAGTCGAAACCACCCGTCGCGGCATTGCGCCGCATCTTGAAGGTCAGCGCGTCAGCCGCGTGATCGTGCGCGACAGCCGCTTGCGCTGGCCCATTCCCGAAGATCTGGACGTTCGCCTGTCCGGCCAGCGTATCGTGCAGGTTGATCGGCGCGCCAAGTACCTGCTGATCCAGGCCGAGGTGGGCACCCTGATCAGCCACTTGGGCATGTCCGGCAATCTGCGTCTGGTCGAAGCCGGGCTTCCGGCGCTCAAGCACGAGCACGTCGATATCGAACTGGAGTCCGGGCTGGCCTTGCGTTACACCGACCCGCGTCGCTTCGGCGCGATGCTCTGGAGTCTCGATCCGCACAACCACGAACTGTTGATCCGCCTGGGGCCGGAGCCGCTGACCGATCTTTTCGATGGCGAGCGTCTTTACGAGCGCTCGCGTGGCAAGTCGATCGCGGTCAAGCCGTTCGTCATGGACAACGCCGTTGTGGTCGGGGTGGGCAATATCTATGCGACCGAAGCGCTGTTCGCCGCCGGCATCGACCCGCGCCGCGAAGCGGGGAGTGTGTCCCGGGCGCGTTACCTGAAGCTGGCCATCGAGATCAAACGTATTCTGGCCTACGCCATAGAGCGTGGCGGCACCACCCTGCGTGACTTCATCGGCGGTGACGGCAAGCCTGGGTATTTTCAGCAGGAATTGTTTGCGTATGGGCGTGGCGGTCAGCCATGCAAGGTGTGCGGCACGACGCTGCGTGAGGTCAAACTCGGCCAGCGCGCCAGCGTGTATTGCCCGAAATGCCAGCGCTGAAATACGCATGACAGGGGCTCTGGGCCATTTGCTTAACCCACAGCCCTGTTTATAGTGATGGCACCTTAATTATTTGCGACGCCTGAAGGATCAAGCCATGAGCCCGTTTCGTATTCTCGCAGCCGCGCTGGCGTTGTTCATCGGCCTGCAGGCGCTGCCGGCGGTTGCCGCCGATGTCACCACAGGCAGCGGCGATCCGGTCTACACCATCCAGAACCCGCCGGCGTTTGCCATGATCGGTGATTTGCTGATTGCCCGACCCTTGCTGATCGCGGCCACCGTTATCGGCACGGGACTGTTCGTGATCGCTGCGCCTTTTGCGGCGGCAGGCGGCAACCTCGGGGCAACAGGCAAGGCGCTGGTGGTGGATCCGGGCAAGGCAGCCTTCGTGCGTTGTCTGGGTTGCACGGGCGACGGCTACGGCAAGCAGCAGTGAAGGCCGTTATCAGGCCTTGCTGGTGATGATCCGGTACTTGTCCATCAACTGCTCTTTGCTCTCGACGTGATTCTCATCCAGAGGGATGCAGTCGACCGGGCAAACCTGCTGGCATTGAGGCTCGTCGTAGTGACCGACGCATTCGGTGCACAGGTTCGGGTTGATCACGTAGATCTCCTCACCTTGTGAAATCGCCTCGTTTGGGCACTCGGGTTCGCAGACGTCGCAGTTGATGCAATCGTCAGTGATGATAAGGGACATGAATTGCTCCTGCCGCGGCCGACGCCGGGGCACATTAAAACCAATGCGGCGAATTGTGCCGCATTAGGCTTCGGGATGCACCTTCACATGCAGCGAGTCTAGCGCTTGAAGCGCTCGGTCAGCGCCTGGGCAACTGCAGGATGTACGAACTTGGTGATATCACCGCCCAACGCGGCGATTTCACGCACTAACGTCGAGGAAATGAACGAGTAGCGCTCCGAGGGCGTGAGGAACAGGCTTTCGACGTCCGGTGCCAGCTGACGATTCATGTTGGCCAACTGAAACTCGTATTCGAAATCCGACACGGCACGAAGTCCGCGCAGAAAGACATTGGCATTCTGTTCCTTGGCAAAATGCGCCAGCAGGGTCGAAAAACCGACCACTTCCACATTGGGCAAGTGCTTGGTGACTTCGCGGGCCAGCTCGACGCGTTGCTCCAGAGGGAACAGCGGGTTCTTCTTCGGGCTGGCGGCAACCGCAATGACCACTTGGTCGAACAGGTGCGAGGCGCGCTCGACCAAATCTCCATGGCCCTTGGTAATCGGGTCGAAGGTGCCTGGGTACAACACTCGGTTCATCGCGTCGTCCTGGTCGGAGTCCGTTGTGGGACTCGGATGGTATCGCAGCCTTCCCGATGGGCCAAGCTGCGTAGCGGGTGTCAAACGTCGTATTGCGCCGATTATCGGCCATGTTTCTAATGAAATCCCTGATTTTGGGGCTATTTGGCGCAGTAACAGCGACTGGTCGGCGGATGAAAAAGTTTGTAGGACGGACGCTTGTTGACGGGCGGCACGTCATCCCGATTTTCGATCCGTCCAGGTCGTGCCCCAGGTGTATATGCCTGCGTCAACCTGACACTCTTACCGCAACGATTCTGCCACCATTGCAGCATCAGCCTGCGCTAAGATTGCCATCATCTGATCAGCATAGAGTGGTCTGGCCCAGCATGGCACCGCGTACCAAAACCCGTGAACGAATCGTGCAAACCAGTCTGGAACTGTTCAATCAGCAGGGCGAGCGTAGTGTGACCACCAATCACATCGCTGCGCACATGGAAATCTCGCCCGGCAATCTCTATTACCACTTCGCCAACAAGCAGGCGATCATCGCCGAACTGTTCTCCGAGTACGAGGTGCTGATCGGCAGTTTCCTGACTCTGCCAGCCGACCGTACGCCGACCATCGAGGACAAGCGCGATTATTTCCTGGCGATCATCGACGCCATGTGGCGCTACCGTTTTCTGCACCGAGACCTTGAGCACCTGCTGACGTCGGATGAGGAACTGGCGCGGTGTTATCGGCGTTTTTCGTACCGCTGCCTGATGCAGGCGATGACCATCTACCGGGGATTCATCAAGGCAGGCATCCTGAAGATGGATGAGTCGCAGATCGAATGGACCAGTCTCAACACCTGGATCATCCTGACGTCGTGGGTGCGCTTTCTGTGCACCAACCGGGAAAACTCCACGGAGATCAACCAGTCGGCTATTCGACGTGGCGTCTATCAGGTACTTATGCTCGAATCTGTTTTTGTCGCGCCTCAGGCTCGCGAAGCGTTCGATGCACTGTGCGAAACGTTTCACGCATCGCTGCCAGAGGTTCTGATGTGAATTCCGGGACCGACGAGCAGCCAGCTTGTCGGTTTTCTGCCACAGGAGTGTGTCATGTCCATTGCGCAACTGATCAACCCTGAGCAACTGGCTGAACGCCAGAAAACTCCAGGCCTGGTGATTCTCGACTGCCGTTATGCGCTCGAAGATTCCGACTACGGTCAACGCAGTTACGCCCAGGGGCGTATCGAGGGCGCGTCTTTTGCCGATCTGAAGCGCGACCTCAGCGGGCCTGTGATCAAGGGCAAGACCGGACGTCATCCACTGCCCGAACCCGCCGCTTTGCTGCAATGCTTTCAGGCATGGGGCATCAACGCTGACAGCGATGTGGTGCTGTATGACGATGGGCCGGGAATGTATGCCGCACGGGCCTGGTGGTTGCTGGCCTGGATGGGCAAGCGTGAAGGCGTCTACCTGCTCGATGGCGGGCTGAAGGCCTGGCACGCCGCGGGGCTGCCGTTGAGCCTTGATGCGCCGAACCGTGAACCCGGTCATTTCATCGGTGAGCCGGACATGTCCCTGGTGCTCAGCGGCAGTCGCTTGCAGGGTCGACTGGGACGCCCGGAAATGACCTTGATCGACGCGCGCGCCGAAGCCCGCTTTCGAGGCGACGTAGAACCTCTGGATCCGGTGGCCGGGCATATTCCCGGTGCGCAGTGTGCGGCCTGCACTGACAACCTTGGCGCGGATGGACGCTTTTTGCCGCCCGAGCAGGTCAGACAGCGTTTCGCTGAAAAGCTGCAGGGCCGCCCGCCGGAGAGCCTGGTGTCCTATTGCGGTTCAGGTGTCACCGCCTGCCACAACCTGTTCGCCCTGAGTCTGGCCGGCTATCCGCTGGCAACTCTGTATGCGGGTTCGTGGAGTGAGTGGATCACCGATCCTGAGCGTGCAATCGCCACGGGCGCCGATTGATTCGTTATCCACTCGTGGGCGAGCCATCGCGATCCTGGGCGGCGCATAGCCACAGCGGGATGCGACGTTCTAGGTAGTAGCGCGGAGTGCGAAGCGAGCCTTCGACGAAGCCGACATGTCCGCCCTTGGTGTGCAGTTCGAATTCGGTGCAGGACGACAGCTCGCTGGGCTCGGGCAGGCTGTGAGGGAACACGAACGGGTCGTCGCTGGACTGGATGATCAGCGTCGGCGTCTGGATCTGGCCCAGGTAGTAGCGGCTGGACGCCCTGCGGTAATAATCCGTGGCATCGGTAAAACCGTGCAGCGGCGCAGTCACCCGGCCATCGAAGTCCCAGAAGGTGCGCATGTTCTCCAGTGAGCCCAGCGCGGCGAGTTCGGCCAGCCCCTCGCTGATGCCTTCATGCTGGAACCGATGCTGCTTGTCACGGATATAGGCCAGCATTTCGCGCATGAAATGGCGCTGATAAACCCGCGAGAAGCCTTGGCCGATACGGTTGGCGCATTCGTCCAGACGAAACGGCACGGACACCGCCACGGCGCCCCGTAGATCACTGTTGGCGCCGGATTCACCCAGATACTTGAGCAGCACATTGCCACCCAGCGAATACCCCACGGCATAAATCGGAGCCAATGGCCGCAGCGAACGCAAATGGGCGATCACCTCGGCCAGATCCTCGCTCGCCCCTGAATGATAACTGCGCGACAGCAGGTTGGGTTCTCCCGAGCAACCGCGCCAGTTCAACGCCACACTCGGCCAGCCCAGCGCTGCCATGGCCTTTTGCAGGCCGGCAACATAGGGCGAGTTGGACGATCCGGTCAGGCCGTGCAATACCAGCACCAAGGGTTTGTCGGGCTCATCCGGACCATGCCAGTCCATGTCCAGAAAGTCCCCGTCCTGCAACCACAACCGCTCGCGCGTCCGCGCCAGCAACGTCGGCTTGCGCAGCAGCGGCCCCCAAAGCGTCTGCAAATGCGGATTGCCCATGCCGACGGCCGGGACGAATGGATTGGCATGGGACAGAAAGGTAGGGCGTGTGGGCACGTGCTTGCTCAACGATCAGTTCAGGGGTGACTGGCTATACGTTGCCACTAAGCAGTCCGGGATGTAAGGGGGAAGCGCCTGAATGTATTCATGACACTCTGCATGACCACGAGGACGCAGAGCGTCCAGAACTGCATGCCGACGCAGAGCATCGGCACGATAGTTACAAGAGTCTCGTTCCGCACGCTCCAGCGTGGGAATGCCTTTCACGACGCTCTGCGTCGTCAAGAGGACGCGGAGCGTCCAGAACTGCATGCGACGCGGAGCGTCGCACGATAGTTGTAGTTGCTCCAGGGTGGGAATGCCTTTCATGACGCTATGCGTCGTCAACAGGACGCGGAACGTTCAGAGCTGCATGCCAAACGCGGAGCATTGGTACGTGAGCTGTCAGCCCTGGCCCCGCTGCCACAAGGCGTAATACACCTGCCCGGCCTTTTTCTCGCGGTGCAGTCGCCAGCTGCCCGGCAAGCCGGTGGTCGATGGCGGTGTTTCGCTTTCGGTGTAGATCCAGGCGGTGTCGGCCAGCCAGCCGTGGCTTTCCAGCAGGTTGCAGGCTGATGCCAGCAGGCCCTGATGGAAGGGCGGGTCGAGGAACACGACGTCGAAGGGCGACGCTGTGGCGGTTTCCAGATGGCGCAGGGCGTCGGTCTGGGAGACCTGGCCGCTGGTGCAGTTCAGTGCATTGAGGTTCTGGCGCAGGCTGGCGATGGCTGCCGCGTTGCTGTCCAGGGCCAGGCCCATGCTGGCACCACGCGACAAGGCTTCGAAATACAGCGCGCCGCTGCCCGTGAAAACGTCCAGCACCCTGGCACCGGCGATGTAGGGGGCCAGCCAGTTGAACAGGGTTTCGCGCACGCGATCAGGTGTCGGGCGCAAGCCTGGGGCGTCGGGGAAGGTCAGGCGGCGGCTGCCCCACTCTCCGCCGATGATACGAAGCTGACCCAGGCCGTTGTGGCCCTTCGGACGTGGATTGGCCATCAGTGTTCCGGGACCCCTGCAGGTTGGCGGACGGGTTTGTCGGTCGGCGCCGGCAATGGTTTTTGCTCAACGGTCGGGCCCACGGTGACGATGACCATCTTGTCGGCGCTCAGGTGCTTGCTCATTGCCGCTTTCACCTGTTCGACGGTCACGTTCTGGGCGGCGGCCATGTAGTCCTCGAGGTAGGTCAACGGCAGGTTGTAGAAGCCGATGGCGCCCAACTGCCCCACGATGGCCGAATTGCTGGCTGCGGTCAGCGGGAAGCTACCGGTCAGTTCGCGCTTAACATCGTCGACTTCTTTCTGGGTCGGACCATTGGCGAGGAAGTCTCGAATGATGTCCTGCACCAGCTTGAGGGTATTTTCGCTCATTTCCGCGCGCGTCTGCAGGCCGATCATGAATGGCCCCGCCACCTGCATGGCGGTAAAGCCGGAAGACACGCCGTAGGTCAGGCCGCGTTTTTCCCGCACTTCGGTCATCAGCCGGCTGCCGAAGCCGCCACCGCCCAAGACCGAGTTACCCACGGTCAGCGCCGCGTAGTCCGGATCGTTGCGGTCGACACCCAGCTGCGCGAGCATCAGGTGCGTCTGGTTGGAGGCAAATTCGATGTGCGTGGTGCCTGCCTTTGGCTCGACCGGGTCAGCGACTTTTGCCAGCGCCGGACCTTTGGGCAACGAGGCCGAGACCTGTGCCGCGATGGCCTGCGCTTCGTCTCGCGACAGATCACCGACCAGAGCAATCACCGCATTGCCCGCCGCATAGCCCTTGGCGTGGAATGCCTTGAGCTGAGCCAGGGTGATGGCGTTGACGCTCTTGGCGTCGCCTTCGCTCGGGTGAGCGTAGGGGTGATCGCCGTACAGACGATTGAACAGTTCCTTGCTGGCGATAGCGCCTGGGTTCTGTTTCTGAGTCTCGAAGCTGGCGATCAACTGGTTCTTGATGCGGGCCAGAGAATCGGCAGGGAAGGTAGGCTTGCCCACCACTTCACTGAACAGCTTCAGGGCCGGATCGCGCTTGTCCGCAGCACTCAGGCTGCGCAACGAGGCCACCGCCATGTCGCGGTAGGATCCGTTGCTGAAGTCGGCGCCCAGGCCTTCGAAGCCCTGGGCGATCGCGTTGACGTCCTTGCCTTTGATGCCCTCGTTGAGCATGGCGTTGGTCAGCAGGGCAATGCCGGGCGATTTCTGGTCCTGGCTGCTGCCCGCAGCGAACGTCAGGCGCATGTCGAACATCGGCAATTCGCGGGATTCCACGAACAGCACGCGGGCGCCCTCGGCGGTATTCCAGGTCTGGATATTCAGGGCGCGGCGGGCCGGAGCCTTGCCGTCCAGTTCCTTGAGGGTCTGCAGGTTGCTGCCCAGCGCGGGAGCGGCCTGACCCTGCTCGGCAGGGGCGTCGTCGGCCAGGGCTGGCAGTGCGACAACGGCACCGAGCGAACCGGCCAGGATCAGGCCAAGCAGCGCATGACGTGGAGCATTGCGCGTGATCATTTGGCTTTCTCCTCAGGCAGAACGTGCGCAACGCTGAGGCGCTCACGGGTGAAATAGGTGTTGGCAGCTTTCTGGATGTCTTGCGGGGTCACGCTTTGCAGCGCCTCCAGTTCATTGTCCATCAGCTTCCAGGACAGACCGACGGTTTCCAGCTCTCCGATCATGGTCGCCTGGCTGGTGATCGAGTCGCGCTCGTAGACCACACCGGCAATGACCTGAGCCCGGACACGCTCCAGCTCCTCGGCGGACGGTGCCTTGGTTTTCAGCTCGTCGAGCAGGCGCCAGATCCCGGCTTCCACATCGGCCAGGGTTTTCTTCTTCTGCAGGTTGGGTGTGGCGCTGATCATGAACAGGCTGTCGCCGCGAGCGAACGCGTCGTAACGCGACGAGGCGCCGGAAACCAGCTCTTCGCCACGTTCCAGGCGTGAGGAAATGCGTGCGCTGTAGCCACCGTCCAGCAGCGCTGCGATCAGACGCAGGGCGTTCGCCGAGCGGGGATCTTCAGCGGTTGCGACACTCGGTACATTGAAACCGTAAATCAGGCTCGGCAACTGGGTTTTGACGTGCAGGGTGATCTTGCGCTCGCCCGGCTCGGCCAGTTCCAGTGGTTTTTTCGAAGGCGGTACAGCGCGGCGCGGGATCGATCCGAAGAAGCGTTCTGCCAGGGCTTTGACGTCGTCCGGCTGCACATCACCGACCACCACCAGCGTGGCGTTGTTCGGCGCATACCAGGATTCGTACCAGTGGCGCAGTTCTTCGACTTTCATGCGCTCCAGGTCGGCCATCCAGCCGATGGTCGGCGTGTGGTAGCCGCTGGCAGGGTAGGCCATCGCCTTGAAGCGCTCGAACGCCTTGCCCATTGGTTGGTCATCGGTACGCAGGCGACGCTCTTCCTTGATGACCTCGATCTCGCGGCTGAACTCGTCGGCGGGCAATTTCAGGGTTGCCATGCGATCGGCTTCCAGTTCCAGCGCGACGCTCAGACGGTCACGCGCCAGCACCTGGTAATAGGCGGTGTAGTCGTCGCTGGTGAACGCATTCTCTTCAGCGCCCAGATCGCGCAGAATCAGCGAGGACTCGCCCGGTCCGGTTTTGCTGCTGCCTTTGAACATCATGTGTTCAAGTGCGTGGGACAGACCGGTCTGGCCCGGCGTTTCGTAGCTGGAGCCGACCTTGTACCAGATCTGCGACACCACTACCGGGGCGCGGTGGTCTTCGCGGACAACGACCTTCAGGCCATTGTCGAGGGTGAATTCGTGAGTCGGTTGCGGATCAGCAGCCAATGCTGTCAAAGGCAGACAAATTGTGCTGAGCAGCAGGCCTGCGGCGCGGCGGGCTAAAGCATTCATTCGTAGTTTGAACCTGTAGGACGGCCCGCGTGAACTTAGCGTCGGCGGGCGCGGGGGTGTTAGGATACTGATCCGTTTGCTTCAGAGACAGCCTTCACTGGCCGAATGCGAGTGAAACCTGTCTGAAACGCAGGTAAAGGTAGCTGCACAAGCGGCCGTTGAGTGAACAAGAAGTCCTAAACGCAGTCTGTTTTGCATGTCAGAATTTTTCCGGGTCGCCCTCTGGCGCCCCGCAACCTTGAGATAGCCGTCATCCATGTTTGGTTCCAACGACGACAAGAAGACCCCAGCCGAGGCTGGAGAGAAGAAAGGCCTGTTCGGATGGCTGCGCAAGAAGCCGCAGCAAGCCGAGCCGAAGCCAGCAGAATCATCCCCGACGCAACCCGACCCGATCGCCGATCCGGTTGCCGCGACGCCGCAGGTTGAGCCTCATGTTGCCTCGCAATCGGTGCCTGAAGTCACTGTCGAAGCAGCTGCGCCTGCATCGCAACGCCATGTCGAGCCCGGCGCGCCTTCGCCCCAGCCCTGGCTGACCTTGCCGGTGACTGAAGAGCCGGTAGCCTTGAGTGACGAGCGCGAGCCGCATGTCACGCCGGCCATCCCTGAACAAAATCATGCCCCTGTTGCGCCCGAACCGCTGGAGCCTGAACCCGTCGTGGCGGATATCGTGCCGCTCGCGACGCCTGAGCCGGTCCTCGTTCAGCCTGTTGCAGAGCCAGAGCCAGAGCCAGAGGCAGTCGTCGCGCAGGCAGTGCCGCAACTTGTTCAGCCCGCTGCGCAAGCGGTTGCAGTGCCGGCGCCTGCGCCGACACCTGAGCCGGAATCCGGCAAGGTCGGCTTCTTTGCACGCCTCAAGCAGGGCCTGTCGAAGACCAGTGCCAGTATCGGCGAGGGCATGGCCAGCCTGTTTCTGGGCAAGAAGGCCATCGATGACGACCTGCTGGAAGAAATCGAAACCCGTCTGCTGACCGCCGATGTCGGCGTTGAAGCCACTTCGGTGATCATCAAGAGTCTGACCCAGAAGGTCGCGCGCAAGCAGTTGACCGACGCACAGGCACTGTACACCTCGTTGCAGGGCGAGCTGGCCGCGATGCTCAAGCCTGTCGAGCAACCGCTGGTGATCAAGTCCGAACACCGGCCGTTCGTGATTCTGGTGGTCGGCGTCAATGGCGCGGGCAAGACCACGACCATCGGCAAGCTGGCCAAGAAGCTGCAACTGGAAGGCAAGAAGGTCATGCTGGCGGCGGGTGACACGTTCCGCGCTGCAGCCGTCGAGCAATTGCAGGTCTGGGGTGAGCGTAATCACATACCGGTCATCGCCCAGCACACCGGTGCCGACTCGGCTTCTGTCATCTTCGATGCCGTGCAGGCCGCCAAGGCTCGTGGCATCGACGTGCTGATCGCCGACACTGCTGGCCGTCTGCACACCAAGGACAACCTGATGGAGGAGTTGAAGAAGGTTCGCCGCGTGATCGGCAAGCTGGACGCAGACGCTCCTCATGAAGTCCTGCTGGTCCTCGATGCGGGTACCGGGCAGAACGCTATCAATCAGGCCAAGCAATTCAACCAGACCGTCACGCTGACCGGGCTGGCGCTGACCAAGCTCGATGGCACCGCCAAGGGCGGCGTGATTTTCGCCCTGGCCAAGCAGTTCGGCTTGCCGATTCGCTATATCGGCGTCGGTGAAGGTATCGATGATCTGCGTACCTTCGAGGCCGAACCCTTTGTTCAGGCACTGTTTGCGGAGCGGGAGCGTCCATGATTCGATTCGAGCAGGTCGGTAAGCGCTACCCGAATGGACATGTCGGGTTGCATGAACTGAGCTTTCGAGTACGTCGCGGCGAGTTTTTGTTCGTCACCGGTCATTCCGGTGCCGGCAAAAGCACGCTGCTGCGCCTGTTGCTGGCCATGGAGCGTCCGACCACTGGCAAACTGATGCTGGCCGGTCAGGACCTTGGGCAAATCAGCAACGCACAAATCCCGTTTCTGCGTCGTCAGATCGGCGTGGTGTTCCAGAATCACCAGTTGCTGTTCGATCGCACGGTGTTCAACAACATCGCGTTGCCTTTGCAGATCCTCGGCCTGTCCAAGCCCGAGATCGCCAAGCGGGTCGACTCGGCGCTTGATCGGGTGGCGTTGTCCGACAAGGCCGAGCTTTACCCGGGTGACCTCTCTACCGGTCAGCAACAGCGTGTCGGCATTGCCCGCGCCATTGTTCACCGTCCGGCCCTGCTGCTTGCCGATGAACCGACCGGTAACCTCGACCCACGCCTGGCGGCGGAGATCATGGGTGTGTTTGAAGATATCAACCGACTGGGGACCAGCGTGCTGATTGCCAGTCACGACCTTGCATTGATCGCCCGCATGCGCCATCGCATGCTGACCCTGCAGCGCGGTCGTCTGATCGGTGACGGGGAGGCCGGAGTATGAGTGCCACACGCAGCCCCAAGGTTTCAGAGCGCGTCGCGCCCAAAGCCGCCGATCCGGTGCCGCCGAAACAGAAAAAGCAGCGCCACGACCACGATGACGACGGCCCTGATTTCAGTGCGCTGCTGTCCGCCTGGCTGGAAAGCCATCGCTCCAGTCTGCTGGACAGCCTGCGACGTCTGGGCAAGCAACCGATTGGCAGCTTCTTTACCTGTCTGGTGATGGCGATTGCCTTGAGCCTGCCGATGGGCTTGTCGTTGCTGCTGAGCAATGTCGAGCGTCTGGGTGGTTCGTGGCAGCGCGCGGCGCAGATTTCGATCTACCTGAACCTGGATGCCAGCACCGCTGATGGCACCCGCCTGCGCGATGAAATCAAGGCCATGCCCGGTGTGGCAGATGCCGAATACATCAGCAGCGAACAGGCGTTGGGTGAGTTCAAGCAACAGTCCGGGCTGGGCGAGGCGCTCAAGGAGTTGCCGGAGAACCCGCTTCCGGGCGTGGTGCTGGTGACGCCGGACGAAGTGGACAAACCTGCGCTGGAAGCCTTGCGTACGCGACTGGCCGGATTGCCTAAAGTAGAACAGGCGCAACTGGACCTGGTCTGGGTTGAAAGGCTGGCCGCGATCCTCAAACTGGGTGACCGTTTCGTCTTCGGCTTGACGGTTCTGCTGGTCTCGGCTTTGCTGTTAGTAATTGGTAACACAATTCGTCTACATATTGAAAACCGACGCATCGAAATCGAAGTCATCAAGCTGGTGGGCGGTACCGACAGCTATGTGCGCAGGCCTTTCCTTTATATGGGCGCGCTGTACGGCTTCGGGGCAGGCATCCTGTCCTGGGGCGTTCTGGCTTATGGCCTGAACTGGCTGAACGGCGCGGTTGTCGGACTGGCAGGTCTCTATGGAAGTGACTTTGCGCTGGCCGGTGTGCCGATGGGTGATGGTCTTTCCCTCTTGCTTGGAGCGGTTCTGTTAGGGTATATCGGTGCCTGGATTGCGGTGGCCCGACATCTTCGTGAGCTGGCGCCCCGGTAGAGCCACATTATTGTTTCACCAGACTGGCCTCTGAAAATCAAGGAACTTGGTTAGCGGTTCCGGGTCAATCTGGCTAATGCTGAACTGCACATAACCTGTGCGCTGGAGGTTTTTTCGTATGACCACTTCTTTGCAACCTGCTTATGCTCTAGTCCCGGGTGCGAACCTCGAGGCCTATGTGCACACGGTCAACAGCATTCCCTTGCTGACGCCCGAGCAGGAGCGTGAACTGGCTGAGAGTCTCTACTATGAGCAGGATCTGGACGCGGCCCGTCAAATGGTCCTCGCCCACCTGCGATTCGTCGTGCACATCGCGCGCAGTTATTCGGGTTACGGTCTGGCTCAGGCCGACCTGATCCAGGAAGGTAACGTCGGTCTGATGAAGGCCGTGAAGCGTTTCAACCCTGAGATGGGCGTGCGTCTGGTGTCTTTTGCCGTGCACTGGATCAAGGCCGAAATTCACGAGTTCATCCTGCGCAACTGGCGCATCGTCAAGGTCGCCACGACCAAGGCGCAGCGCAAGCTGTTCTTCAACCTGCGTAGCCAGAAGAAGCGTCTGGCCTGGCTGAACAACGATGAAGTGCATCGCGTCGCTGAAAGCCTGGGCGTCGAGCCGCGTGAAGTGCGTGAGATGGAAAGCCGTCTGACGGGCCACGATATGGCGTTCGACCCGGCAGCCGAGGCGGATGACGACAGCGCGTTCCAGTCGCCGGCCAACTACCTGGAAGACCACCGCTACGATCCGGCGCGTCAACTGGAAGACTCCGACTGGACCGACAACTCCACCGCCAATCTGCATCAGGCGCTGGACGTGCTGGACGAACGCAGCCGCGACATCCTCTACCAGCGCTGGCTGGCAGAAGAAAAAGCCACGCTGCACGACTTGGCGCAGAAGTACAACGTCTCTGCCGAGCGTATTCGTCAGCTGGAAAAAAGCGCGATGAACAAGCTCAAGACGTCGATCGCCGCGTAAGGCTACCCGGTAACGAAAAACGCCCCGAGATGATCGGGGCGTTTTTGTTTGTGTATCAGCTATCGTGCGACGCTCTGCGTCCTCTTTGTGACGCAGAGCGTCACGAACTGCCTAGTTTTGTAGGAGCGAACTTGTTCGAGATCGGAAGAGCGTCGTGTAGGGAAAGAGTGTAGATCTCGGTGGTCGCCGTATCATTAAAAAAAAA
>NZ_AWQP01000069.1:0-141989 GCF_000972175.1 Pseudomonas syringae pv. coryli str. NCPPB 4273
GGGTCGGCATTCTACGGATATGCGAATGCCTGTCAATCTGTTTTTTTGCTAACCCTATGAAATACAGCGTTTTTTGCCAATCGACAGACAAGGGCTCTTTTGGCCTGCTGCTGGCAGAGCTTTTATATCTCGGGTACGATTGCCGCCATCGTCAAGAATATTAAACGGAGTCTCAGGATGGCAAACACGCCCTACCCGCAGTCCTATTATGCGGCTTCAGCCAATGCGGCCCCGGAACGTCCGGCGCTGCAGGGTGAAGTCGAAACTGACGTGTGTGTCATCGGAGCCGGTTACACAGGCTTGTCCAGCGCGCTGTTCCTGTTGGAAAACGGATTTCGGGTCACGGTGCTGGAAGCGGCCAAGGTCGGCTTCGGCGCATCGGGGCGTAATGGCGGGCAGATCGTCAACAGCTACAGCCGCGACATCGATGTCATCGAGCGAACCGTGGGGCCACGCCAGGCGCAATTGCTCGGGCAGATGGCCTTCGAAGGCGCCTCCATCATTCGCGATCGGGTTTCCCGTTACGGCATTCAGTGCGACCTGAAAGATGGCGGTGTATTCGCAGCGCTAACCAGCAAGCAACTGGCGCATCTCGAAGCCCAGCAGCGGCTTTGGGAGCGCTACGGGCATACCGGCCTCGAGCTGATGGACAAGCGCCGGATCAATGAAGTCGTGGCCTGTGATCAGTACATCGGCGGGTTGCTGGACATGACCGGCGGGCATATTCATCCCCTCAATCTGGCGCTGGGTGAGGCGGCGGCCGTTGAAACACTGGGTGGCACCATTTACGAGCAATCAGCGGCGATTCGTATCGAGCGCGGGGCAAACCCTGTGGTGCATACGGCGCAAGGCAGGGTCCGGGCCAAGTTCATTATCGTGGCCGGCAATGCCTACCTGGGCAATCTGGTCCCGGAGCTGGCGGCCAAGTCGATGCCGTGCGGCACTCAGGTCATCACCACCGAGCCGTTGAGCGATGAACTGGCAAAAACCCTTCTGCCGCAGGATTACTGCGTCGAAGACTGTAATTACCTGCTGGATTACTACCGCCTCAGCGCCGACAAGCGCCTGATCTTCGGCGGCGGTGTGGTATACGGGGCCAGAGATCCCGCCAATATCGAAGCCATTATCCGGCCGAAAATGCTTAAGGCATTCCCGCAGCTCAAGAACGTGAAGATCGACTACGCGTGGACCGGCAACTTCCTGCTGACCCTGTCTCGCCTGCCCCAGGTTGGACGACTGGGCGACAACATCTATTACTCGCAGGGCTGCAGCGGACACGGTGTGACCTACACCCACCTGGCCGGCAAAGTACTGGCCGAGGCGCTGCGCGGTCAGGCAGAGCGCTTTGATGCGTTCGCCGACCTGCCCCACTACCCGTTCCCCGGCGGCCAGGTGCTGCGCACCCCGCTGACTGCGCTGGGCGCGTGGTATTACAGCCTGCGTGACCGACTCGGTTTCTAGGCTCGCTGAACGTAAAACGGCACCTTATCGGTGCCGTTTTTGTTCCTGCCGCGTTGATTTCATTTAACGCCGCGTGCCAGCGTTCTTTTCGCCTCGCCCGCTGCCTGTTCCTGTCCTGATGTCGATAACGCTTCGGCCGCCTGCAGCCAGCGCTGCGCATCGACATTGGCCGGCAACTGCCGGGGCGACTGAATCAGCACCGCCCAACTGCCCGCGTCTTTCCAGGCCGAGGTGAAGCTGCTGAAGCTCATTGAATAGCGACGATCCATGCCTGCGTTGAGCAGCACGGTCTCCTTGATGCGGTTATAGCCGATCAACACCGCATAACGCGGTCCTTTCCACAACGCAGAGCCCTGGGTGAACCGCAGCATGACCGGATAACCCGCCGAGACCTGGGTCAGCAGGTCCTGCAACTGGCCATCAAGCGGGTACACCATGAAACCGTACTCACGCGCGACCTTCTGCATGTTCTGCTCGAGCCGGTCCTCGGCACCCGGCAATTGCAACGGCTTGTCGAGCAAACCAGGCGTCGTCTGCACCTGCTGGTTGGCCAGCATGCTAGCCAGCACCATCGGCCCGCTTTGATAGGCATTACCCCGGAAGAACGGGATCGACGTCAGCTCGACCCGGTCCGGAAGGCGTTTCATCTCCGGCGTAACCATTGACGAACAACCGGCAAGGCCCATCAGCAAGGCCGCAATCAGCCATGAACGCAGCGCACCGGGAGTACCGGTAAAGAAAGAAACCGACAGCATGTTCACTCACTTCAACTGTTGTCGGGCAACCCGCGACCCGACCTGAGCACCGATGATAGAGCTGACCGGGTCTCGGGGATAGCCGTGTGTGGCACCTCGACCAACAGAATGGCGAAAATAATTCATAGCCCGATGCCACTGGTCAATTAACCGAAACATGCCCCGTACTAGACTGTCAGTTATCAAGACCGCAACAAAAAGCAGGAATGTGGAGGCACTTATGAGCCTGGAATTGACAATAGTGATGCTGATCGCTTCGTGGCTCGCCGTCGCCAGCGCGATGCTGTGGGGGGTGATGCGTGTATCCCGTCGCCGTCGTCAGCCGCGCAGCGTCGAGCCGCGTGCGGCACAACCGGCTGTACTTGCAAAACACATCAAGGCCCCCGCTGTAGCAGCCAGCTGATTTACAGGAGTACGAGCAGCGTTTAGCTGATCTGCCCTCCTCAGCGTATTTGCCCGCACCTTGAATGCAAAAGGTCGACCCTGCTGCCAGGGTCGACCTTTTTTACAGCTTCGCCAGTTATCAGTGCGTGGACACCTGGGCAACCGCTTTCTTGCGTCTTGCCCTGCGTACCAGCATGTTCAAGGCTTCAACGGCTGCCGAGAAGGCCATGGCCGCGTAGATGTAACCCTTGGGTACGTGGGCGCCGAAGCCTTCGGCGATCAGCGTCATACCGATCATGATCAAAAAGCCCAAAGCCAGCATGACCACCGTCGGGTTGTCGTTGATGAATTTCGCCAGCGGGTTGGCTGCGACAAGCATCACCACGACAGCAGAGATGACCGCGATGACCATGATCGGCAGGTGTTCGGTCATGCCCACGGCAGTGATGATACTGTCGATGGAGAACACCAGGTCCAGCATCAGGATCTGTACGATCGCCGCGCTCATGCTCAACATCACCACCGAACCCAGGGCTTTCTCTTCCTCGGTCTTGATGTCCATGCTGTGGTGAATTTCCGTCGTTGCCTTCCAGACCAGGAACAGACCACCGGCGATCAGGATCATGTCCTTCCAGGAGAACGCCTGACCGAGCACCTCGAAAACCGGCTCTGTCAGTTGCACGATGTAAGCAACGGTACTGAGCAGGCCCAGGCGCATCACCAGCGCCATGCCGATACCCAGCTTGCGAGCCTTCTCGCGCTGATGCTCAGGCAGCTTGTTGGTGAGAATCGAGATGAAAATCAGGTTATCGATGCCCAGTACGACTTCCATCACCACCAGTGTCGCCAGCGCGATCCAGGCTGCCGGACTTGTCGCGAGTTCCAATAGGTATTCCATAGATCACTGCCCTGCCTGCGCCAATAGTTGTAAGTCAGATTTCTTTATCAGACGTGTTTTCGGTTTCAGCCGAGTTTGGTGGTGATTCCTGCAACGAAAGTTCCTGCCTTGCCTCGTCCAGTGCCTGGGTTGCGGCTTTATGGGTGTCATCAACCACCTGTTTTGCACTGTCAGCGGCGGCATTCACCACATGCTTGGTGGAAGACTCTAGCTGATCGCATCCTGCCACTACCAGCAGCGAACCGCTCAGCAATACAGCATAAAGGACTTTGTTCATGGGCTCCTCAATCAGTGAAACCGGGCGACCTGTTCAGCTCGGCGTTGGAGCGGATTCTAGACATCTTGAAACATAAGGAAAATTCGATTTTATAAGGCATATACTTCGGTTTTACCGAATCGGCAGAAAATATGCTCAATTACCGCCAGCTTCACTACTTCTGGGTCGTGGCCAAGACCGGCAGCATTGTGCGCGCCTGCGAACAACTGAATCTGACCGCGCAGACCGTTAGCGGGCAGATCAGCCTGCTCGAGGCGTCACTGGGGGTCGATCTATTCCAGCGCGTCGGTCGGCAACTGGAAATGACCGAAGCAGGTCGCCTCGCCCTGCCCTACGCCGAACAAATGTTCCAGCTCGGCAATGACCTGGAAAACCTGCTGCGCTCGCAGCCGGATGAACAGCAATTGCTGTTGCGCATTGGTGTGGCCGACGTGGTGCCCAAGTCCATTGTCTACCGCCTGATCGCTCCGACCATGACGCTGGATGAGCCCATCCGCATCACCTGTCGCGAGGACAAGCTGGAACGACTGCTGGCAGACCTGGCCATCCAGCGTCTCGACCTGGTGATTTCCGACAGCCCTATGCCGCCGCATCTGGACATCAAGGGCTATAGCCAGAAGCTGGGAGAATGCGGGGTCAGCTTTTTCGCCACACGTGAAATGGCGGAGCGTATCGGGAACGATTTTCCGCAGTGCATGCACGGCGCTCCCCTGCTGATTCCAGGTCAGGAAACCGTGGTTCGAGGCAGACTGATGCGCTGGTTTGCCGAACAGGCCATCCAGCCGCGCATCATTGGTGAATTCGATGACAGCGCGCTGATGAAGGCGTTTGGCAAATCCGGCAGCGGCGTGTTCGTGGCGCCCAGCGTGATCGCCGACGAAGTGCAGGACCAGTATGGCGTACAAGTGCTTGGCCATACTGACGCGGTGACCGAATCGTTCTACGCCATCACCGTCGAGCGCAAGGTCAAGCACCCCGGCGTTGTCGCCATTGCCGAAAGTGCTCGAAACCAACTGTTTACCGATGCAGGCTAAGCCGGGAGCGGCCCCGGATCACGCCTGATCAACAACAGCGCCAGTACAATCGCCAGCACGATGATGCCAGCAGCGGCAAAACCGACGTTGCCCAGCCCCAGGTGATCAATGACCCGGCCGCCGATCACCGCGCCGATGCCAATGCCAAGGTTGGCGCCGGCGATGTTCAGTGACGCCGCGAAGGCAGGTGCTTGCGGCGCGGCCTTGATCAGTCGCACATGGCTGACCAGAAACAAGGCCGCCTGGGTGATACCCCAGACCGCCAGCGCGAGTGGCAAGGCCACCACCGAATGGATACTCGGCACCACCGCGACCATGCCGACCACCATGAAGGCGCAGAACACCAGGCTGGCAATCAACGGATGGCGGTCGACCATGCGCCCGCCCAGCGAGTTGCCCAGCAAGCCGACAGCGCCAAAGCCCATCAGGCACCAGCCCACCAGAGCGCCATCGAAACCGGCAAGACGCTCGAGCATATCCGCCAGATAGGTATATGCCGTGAACATGCCGCTGAACACCAGCACCGAGAGCAGCACATGCCCCTGCATCATCCGGCTGCGCAGGATGCCGAACTGCTTAAGGATCGATACCGGGTTCTGCTTGGCAGCCGTCTTCGGCAGATAGACCGTGAGCAACAGTGCCTTGGCGAACGCCAGAACGGCCAGCACCAGAAAGGCCGTGCGCCAGCCGAATGCGTCCGAAATCAGAGTGCCGATGGGAATGCCGAACACCGTGGCGCAAACGATGCCGAAACCGATCCTGGCAATTGCCCGGCCGGCAAACTGCGGACCGACAATGTCCACGGCGGTCTCGCTGGCCAGCGCCCAGAACACCGGCAACCCCAACGCCGGAATCAGCCGGGCGATACCCATCACGGCGATATTGGGCGCCAGCGCCGCCAGGACATTTGCAAAGCCGAACAGCACCAGGATGCTGACAAACAGGCGCTTACGCTCGAAGCGCGAAAAATACGCGGTCAGAAAAGGACCAAAGGCGGCGACGGTGAATGCAAACAGCGTCACCAGCAGCCCTGCTTGCGAGACCGTGACATTCAGGTCGCGGGCAACGGCTGGCAACAGACCGACGATAACGAATTCTGTGGTCAGCACGGTAAACCCGGCGGCTGACAGCAGAAGGATGGGCAACAACATGAATACTCCAGAACAACAACAGACGCCGCTGCAACAGCGCGGCCTGCGGGAGGGGGATTAAAACAGCTTGAAGGTGACTGTCACGCCAATGCTGCGCACTGGCATGCAGTTAGTGAAGCAGAGCCCGAAAAACGAGGCGGACACTCCGATAATTCTCGTTCCCACGCTCCGCGCGGTAATGCATTTCGTGACGCTCTGCGTCACCCAATCCATGCCAATGCGGAGCATTGGCACGAGGGTCAGTTGGCTTTGTGTATAACGCCGAGGGCCGAGAACATCAATGAGGCTTCAGCCCCCACTGTTTAGAACTTGCCCATGAAATCACGCTTGCCGATTTCAACGCCGTTATGGCGCAGCAGATCGTAGGCAGTCGTGACGTGAAAGAAGAACTGCGGCAAGGCGTAGCTGAGCAGATAGGCCTGACCGTTCAGGCGTTTTTCCTTTTCAGTGCCGGGACGCAGGACGATTTCGATGCCTTCCTTGCCGTCGACCTGATCCGGGGTGATGCTGCCGATGAACGCGAGAGTCTTGGCAAGCAGTGCCTGCAACTCGGCAAAGGTGGTTTCGGTGTCATCGTATTGCGGGATCTCGACGCCTGCCAGGCGCGCTGAGGCACCTTTGGCAAAATCGACGGCGATCTGCACCTGACGGGTGAACGGCAGCATGTCCGGGAACAAACGTGCCTGCAGCAATGCTGGGGGCTGAATTTTCTTCTCGGTCGCGTAGGCTTCGGCTTTGGTCAGAACGTCGCTCAGCGCGTTGAGCATTTGCTGAAAGACAGGAATGGAAGCGGCGTACAGGGAAATAGACATGACATATCCTGATTGAGAAAGGCGCAATTATAGACTCACATGACGCCAAACGCCGTGACACTTTTCAGCGCTCCTGCAGATCCGTGCAGCAGACACTGGCAATAATGTCCGCCACGCCCTACGCTGATCCACCGCCATCACTCAGGGAAGCGTCATGTCCATCGAATCGTCCTCCACCGAATCCTCCCCGAATGCCGAGGCGCTACAACTCAACGGCACCGAAGTGCGCATTCTGGGCTGCCTGATCGAAAAACAGGCGACCAATCCGGAAACCTACCCGCTGACCCTCAATGCACTGGTGACTGCCTGCAACCAGAAGACCAGTCGTGACCCTGTCATGAACCTCACCCAGGGGCAGGTCGGCCAGAGCCTTCGAGCCCTGGAAGGCCGCGGCCTGACGCGGCTGGTCATGGGCAGTCGCGCCGATCGCTGGGAGCACAGGGTCGACAAGGGGCTCGAGCTGGTCCCGGCGCAGGTGATCCTCACGGGTCTGTTGCTGCTGCGCGGGCCGCAGACCGTCAACGAGCTACTGACCCGCAGTAACCGCATGCACGATTTCGAAGACAGCGAGCAGGTCGTCCACCAGCTGGAACGCCTGATCGCCAGAGGTCTGGCGATGCTCGTGGCGCGCCAGTCGGGCCAGCGCGAAGACCGTTACATGCACCTGCTCGGTGACCCTGAATCGCTGCAGGAGCTGATTGCCGCCCGCCAACAGGCACCGGAGCGACATTCGGCAAGCCCGGCGGCCAACTCGCGTATCGATGAGCTGGAGGCACGGGTCGCGGCCCTTGAAGAACGCCTGGCCAGACTGGAACACGCCGAGGCGTAATGTGCCCTGCCCGACCCGACGGCTAGCCGGCTCTGGCGAAGGCTGCCGCCCGCTGATACTGCTCATCGGTCGGGCGCACGCCGGTATAGAGCACAAACTGCTCCAGTGCCTGGATCGCCGCCACTTCATCACCACTCACCACACGCTTGCCCAGGCGACGTGCAGCCTGGATCAGCGGCGTGTCGGCGGGGGTAGCCACCACATCGAAAACCGTTTCAGCGGCGTCGATGGCTTGCAGGTCAAACGACAGCTGGTCAGCTTGCGCGCCCTGCATTCCTAATGGAGTGACATTGACCAGCAAGGGTGGCCGAGCGCTGCCCAGCTCCGCCTGCCAGCGAAAGCCGCACGCCTCTGCCAGACGCCGGCCAGCCTGCTCGTTGCGGGCCACGATCAGCCCCTCGGTGAAACCCGCATCGCGCAGCGCGAACGCAACCGCCTTGGCCATTCCCCCGCTTCCACGCAGGGCAAACGCGCTGTGCGGCACCGCATGGCTCTCCATCAGTTGAGCGACGGCGATGTAATCGGTGTTGAACGCCTTCAGATGCCCGTCGGTGTTGACGATGGTATTGATCGACTGGATAGCGGCAGCCGAGGCGTCCAGTTCGTCGACCAGTTCGATGCAGGCCTCCTTGAAGGGCATCGAAACTGCGCTGCCACGAATCCCCAACGAGCGTATGCCGGCCACGGCGGCGGCAAGGTCATTGGGGGCGAAGGTCTTGTAATAGAAGTTCAAGCCCAACTGCTGGTAAAGATGATTATGGAAACGCACACCAAAGTTGCCGGGACGGGCGGCCATGGACATGCACAATAATGTCTCCCTGTTAGCAGTGACGGACATCGGGTGTTTCCTCCAGACGGTAATGGCTTGAATCTTCGATAGAAGCGTATGCTACGCACCAGTGAGCGCGAGGACATACGCGGCACACCTTACATAAAATTTACTCAGCACTTTCGCAGATTCTTACAATTTCGGTGTCATAGTGTTATCCCGTGGCAGTGCTTGAGAGTAATGCAGGCGCGCGACAACGGGTTGAGAGCGAGGAACAGTCATGATTCGTCAAATCCCCAAGATCGCCTTGTTTGTAGGTGCCCTGGCCCTTGCTGGCCAGGCGAATGCTGACCGTGGCTGGGGTGGCCCTGCCGTGGTAGGTGCTATCGTTGGCGCTGCCGTTGTCGGGGCGGCGGTATCTTCAGGTCGCGACAGAACGGTGTACGTCGAGCGCGAGCCGGTATACGTGCAACAGCAGCCGGTCTACTACGCGCCGCCACCGGTCTATTACCAGCCGGCACCGGTCTATCAGGTTGTCGAGCGCTACCCACCGCCTCCACCGCCAGGCTACTACCATCGTTACGGGCCACCGCCAGGCCCCGGCTATTACTACGGCCCGCCACGCGGCCGCTGGTAACCGAACAAAAAAACCCGCCTTTTCAGGCGGGTTTTTCGTTGCTGTGCTCACACTATGGGCTGCCAATGCAATGCGCCAAACCCTCGTTGTTATCAATGACCACTATTGAGAGCGTCGATTTCTGACTTGCCCGCCCGCCCTCTACAGTAGCGCCATGGATTGAGGAGGCACTTATGACCAAGGTACACATCATGTCCGTCGTCGGTAGCGCAGTTCCAGCCCCGCTCAGAGCGCGCGGCCTGTTGGCCTGCTGGTACCTGATTCAGGATGGCGAACCCGTCAGCGGCCCGCTCGCGTCATTGCCTGTTGCAGAGGCCCTGTCGCGGCAAATGCAGTGCCAGCCCCTCAACAGCTGACTTCTTCTGCAAACCTCGTGCGTTGCTCCGCACATCCCTTGCCCGCCTCTTCGATGGCGGGCTTTTTTTGCCACGGAAAACGCCGGTGACCAGACTCAGCCGCGCTCGGCCATGGCCGCGTTGACCTGACAGCGATGGGTCAGTTTCTGCAGGCGTTTCTCCAGCGCCATGAACACCACGCGATCGGTACGGCCGCTGTCGAGTTCATCGATCAGGTCATTGGCGACCTGACGCAATTCATAAGCCAGCACCACGCGGTCATCGTTAAGATCCTGTTTATGTGACTCGAACAGACGATGCAGGTAATCCTGCAAAGTGTATTTCAGGCTGTGCCTGTCACTGGCGCGCAGATGGGTCAGGTTGAGGCTGATGCGGCCCTGCAGTTCGCTCAGCTCGCCGCACAGGTACTGCATGCGCCGCGCGTAGCCCACTTCCCGGTCACGTATCTGCTTGTGCGCCAGTTGCGCTTCCTGCTTGCGCTGGATGGCCGGTACTGCAACGGCCGCCATCAGCCCGACAATCAGGCCGATCGCCTGCATCCAGCCCGCCCAGTCGCTTGGACGTGAGGTAAAGCCGACACCCAGCAGCAGAATGACGATCAATGACGCGATGATCACCAGTACTGCGTAATCCTTGCTGACAAACCCCTTGAGCATTGCATGACTCCTGAATCGGTGACCTGAATGGCATGGAATGCTAATCGGTGCGGGCCTTGCGCACCACGAATATTCAATTGAGATTCGGTTTTTGGCAGGTTGCAGAGCAGAAAGCGACTTAACAGCAACTTAATGAACGACCGATTGCGTCATTTATTGCGCAAACGCCTACCCCAGCCCATCGACATACGGCAAAGTCTGCTCATAAAATGCAGCGTTTTGACGCGATCCCTTCCATTTACCACCTTTTATCGAGTGAGCCTTGCTCTTGAAAATCCGTCTGTCTCTTTTGGGCCTATTATTTGTACTTACCGGCCCCGTGCTTTCCACCCCTACGCAGGCAAACGAACCTGCCGTCCTGAGCCGTGATCCTTCCAACCTGCACCTTGCCTCAGGCAGCGCAATGGTCATCGACCTGCAGACCGACAAGGTGCTGTATTCCAGCAACCCGGATGTGATCGTGCCGATTGCCTCGGTCACCAAGCTGATGACCGCGATGGTCGTGCTGGATGCCAAGCAGCCGATGGACGAAGTCATTCCGGTGAACATTTCCCAAACCCCGGAAATGAAAGGCGTCTTCTCCCGCGTCAAACTCGGCAGTGAAATGAACCGTCGGGACATGTTGCTGATTACCCTGATGTCCTCGGAAAACCGCGCCGCAGCCAGCCTGGCGCACAGCTATCCGGGCGGCTATCCGGCGTTCATTCTGGCGATGAACGCCAAGGCCAAGGCGCTGGGCATGAAACACACGGCCTACGTCGAACCTACCGGTCTGTCGGTGTACAACGTGTCGACCGCGCGCGACCTCACCAAGCTGGTGATGGCGGCGCGCAAATACCCGCTGCTCAGTGAACTGAGCACCACCGAGCAGAAGACCGTGACCTTCCGCAAACCGACCTACACCCTCGGTTTCAGCAACACTGATCATCTGGTGCGCAAGGACAACTGGGACATCAAGCTGACCAAGACCGGCTTTACCAATCAGGCCGGTCACTGCCTGGTGCTGCTGACCAGCATGGCCAACCGCCCGGTTTCAGTGGTGATTCTCGATGCGTTCGGCAAGTACACGCACTTCGCCGACGCCAGCCGCATACGCAAGTGGATGGAAACCGGCCAGAGCGGCCCCGCGCCCGAAGTGGCCCTGCAGTACAAGAAGGAAAAGAACCTGGTCATGAGACAGACCGGTATTCAAGCCAGAGACTGAGTGGCGCAAGCGACGAAAAACGGTCGCGATGCTTGCACATCGCGACCGTTTTTTATTTGCCCGAGCGACACTCAGTTGTATTGAGTGACCAGCTTGGTATTCAGGTAGGCCTCAATGGCTTCGGTGCCACCTTCGGAACCGTAACCGGAATCCTTGATCCCGCCGAACGGCACTTCCGGCAAACCAATACCCTGATGGTTGATCGACAGCATGCCCGCTTCGATATAGGTGCTCAGCGCCTGGGCAGTCTTCATCGACGTGGTGAAGGCATAGGATGCCAGCCCGAACGGCACGCGGTTGGACTCGGCGATGGCCTCCTCCAGCGTGTCGAACGGCACCAGCAGCGCGACGGGGCCGAAAGGCTCCTCATTCATGATGCGCATGTGCGGCTTCAAGCCACTCAACACCGTCGGCTCGAAGAAATAGCCCACCCCCTCGACAGCCTTGCCACCGGCAGACAACGTCGCGCCACCACGCACCGCGTCATCGATCAGATCGACCAGCGCAGGAATACGTCGATCATTGGCCACCGGCCCCATGGTGGTGCCTGCCTCCAGACCGTTACCGACCTTGATTTCGCGAGTCAGGCCGACGAATTTCTCGGTGAACGCATCGAGGACCTTGCGCTGCACCAGAATCCGCGTCGGCGACACGCAGACCTGCCCGGCGTTACGGAACTTGGCGGTGGCCAGCACGCGAGCGGCGAGGTCGATATCCGCATCATCGAACACCAGCGCCGGTGCATGACCGCCCAGCTCCATGGTCGCCCGTTTCATGTGCTTGCCAGCCAATGCGGCCAGTTGCTTGCCGACCGGCGTGGAGCCGGTGAAGGTGACCTTGCGGATGACCGGATGCGGGATCAGGTAACCGGAGATTTCTGCCGGGTCACCGTAGACCAGGCCAATGACGCCGGCCGGCACACCGGCATCGGCGAAGGCGCGAATCAATTCGGCAGGCGACGCCGGCGTTTCTTCCGGGGCTTTGACGATGATTGAGCAGCCCGCAGCCAATGCCGAGGACAACTTGCGCACCACCTGGTTGATCGGGAAATTCCACGGCGTGAACGCAGCGACCGGGCCGACCGGCTCCTTGATGACTTTCTGCTCGATGGACACGCCCCGTGATGGCACGAGACGGCCATAACTGCGACGCCCTTCTTCGGCCAGCCAGTCGATGATGTCCGCCGCCGACAGGGTTTCCATACGCGCTTCGGCCAGCGGCTTGCCCTGCTCCTGCGTCATGATTCGGGCGATACTGTCTGCACGCTCGCGAATCAGGTTCGCCGCTTTCTGCATCAGCTTGTAGCGATCATAAGCCGAGGTCGCGCGCCAGGTGGCAAAACCACGCTCGGCGGCCGCCAGGGCTTCGTCAAGATCGGCGATACCGGCATGCGCCACAGTGCCCAGCGCCTCGCCCGTCGCCGGGTTGATGACTGACAACGTGCGATTGTCGCGGCTCGCGCGCCACTGACCATCGATATAAAGCTGTACGTCTGGATACATGAACAATTTCTCCATAAGTCGCTGAAAGGAACGGTGTGGCCGATGGATCAGACTCGCTGATCAGCACCGGCCATCGGCAAAAATGCCAAGCGCTACGGCTCGTCGATTTTGCGACGCGTCGTGACGCGCGTCGACAGGCTCACAACACGTTTGACGCCGGTGGTCTCATAGGCCTGCGCTATGCTGCACTTACGACGATACTTTACTTACATAGCCTGGACTCAAGTCACCAGTCAGGGATGACGTGATCATGAACGTACAGTCTGCCGCACTGCATCATCATACGCCCCGCCTGAATGTCATTGAGCCACGCGGTCTGGAGATTCGCGCGATTGATTTTTGGCGCAACCAGGCCACGGACACGCCGACAGTTCTTATAAACCGCGTGGCTCATGATGCTGCCGGGCATCCGGTCAACTGCTGGGATGCAAGGCTCTGGGAAAGCCAGGCTGCCGTCAATCTTGCTACTGTGTTTTCCCTGAGTGGTCAGGCGCTTCTCAGCGACAGTGTCGATGCCGGTTGGCGGCTGATGTTGGCCGGTGACAGCGGCGCGGTCGTGGCTGGCTGGGATGGCCGTGGGACTGAGCGGAGCGTGCAGTATGACGCCCTGCTCAGACCCGTCGCCATCATTGAAAACGGACGCTGCGTCGAGCGGCGGCAATACGGCGGGCCGGATACCAAGGGCCATAACCAGTGCGGCCAATGTATACGCCATGATGACCCGGCTGGTTCGCGAATGGATGACGAGTTCGCCCTGGCGGGTGGCGTGCTTGAACAGACGCGGCATTTTCTCTTCAATCCCGAAAATGTCGACTGGCCAGAACCGCTGACAGAACGTGACGCCTTGCTCGAATCTGGTCCAGGCGCAACTACGCGCTGGGCACACAGTCCGCTTGGCGATGTCATCTCGCAGACGGACGCCCAGCGTAACGTCCAGACCTTTGCCCATACTGTGGCAGGTCATGTTGAGGCCATTTCACTTGGCCTCCCCGGACAGACAGAGCGAGTTCTGGTTCACAGTATCGATTACGACGCTCAAGGCTACGTAACCTCGGAAACTGCTGGCAACGGCGTTGTGACCAAGGCGCTGCACGACGCCGCAAATGGCCGTCTGATCGAACTCAAAGGCACACGGGCAGATGGCCAACTGCTGCAACATCTGCTGTATGACCACGACCCGCTGGGCAATGTCCTGCGTATTAATGATCGCGCCCAGCCGACACGGTGTTGTGCCGGTCAGCGCATTGAGCCGGTCTCGACTTATCAATACGACACGCTTTATCAGTTGATCCAGGCTACCGGCAGGGAGGCCAAGAAAGTCAACCAAGGCCCTGTTTTTCCATCCTTCCAGACTCCCCTCGATGCGACGCAGCTGGCCAATTACACGCAAACCTACCGTTATGATGCGAGCGGCAATCTGTTGCAACTGACTCACACTGGCACCCAGTCCCACTCGCGCACCCTGGTCACTTCGCAAACCAGCAATCGCAGCCTGCCGGTTATCAACGATCGACCGCCGGATGAAGCGGCCATCGCTGCCGCATTCGACGCCAATGGCAATCTGAATGAGTTGCAAGCCGGGCAAGCGATGAGCTGGGACTGGCGCAATCAGTTGCAGCAAGTGCGGCCTGTGGTTCGGGAAGCGGGTGACGACGACAAAGAGCGCTATGTCTACGACGCCAGTGGGCAACGCCTGCGCAAAATTCATACGACCAAGGCGAGAGCCGTTGTCCACAATACCGAAGTGCGCTACTTACCAGGCCTGGAGGTGCACAGCAACAGCGCCACAGCCGAGACTTTGCACGTTATCGTCACCCAGGCCGGGCGCAACGAGGTACGGGTGCTGCACTGGCAGGCGGGTCAACCCGAAGGACTTGAAAACGATCAGGTTCGCTACAGCTTCGCCGATCATCTGGGGTCCGGCGCCCTGGAGCTGGACAAAAATGCGCACATCATCAGCCAGGAAAGTTACTACCCGTTTGGTGGTACGTCGTGGTGGGCAGGACGCAGTACGGTTGAAGCCAGCTATAAAACCATTCGTTATTCCGGCAAGGAACGCGATGCGACGGGGCTGTACTACTACGGCCTGCGCTATTACGCGCCGTGGTTGCAGCGATGGATCAATCCGGATCCGACGGGCACAGTGGACGGGATGAATCTGTATCGTTTTGTCAGGAATTCGCCTTTGCGGTTTGCTGATCAACAAGGGGCTGCTCCCCACGACGTTCCTTTTACAGTCGTCGCAGACGACCTTTCCGAGTTCAAGCCTGAGCAGCAATTTAAAATATTTGCCGCCAGGGATGTTGCCGTTTCATTATTGACGTTCACGCGTTCCGAGCTGTTAAAAGCATCACCAAGTGAAGACGTAAAGGAGGCATTCGACGCAACCTTTGGGGCGCTGGCCCCCAGCGCTCGCGCCGCTACGAGTATCGACGTGGAGGATTCCTTACGGCAGATGCAGGAGCTCATTGAGGGCATCGGCAGTCCAGAATCCGATCTGACGCTGTTTCTTTTTAATGGACCCGAAAACATTCTCGCATCGACTCGTTTTCAAGGCGAGTTTCAGGAATCGGTCGAACGGATTGGGGTGTCGGCCTCCCTGCTTGCCAACTACGATGTGCTGGAAGTTGCACGATCCCTTATTCACGAGGCCTCCCATGTCCAACTGAATACGATGGATGCGTTTTATTATCTGACGGATGCTGGCAAGCTCCTCGTCGACGGAGCGGATACTGCACAGGTCGAGGCATGGTCCAGCGAGATCCGAATGTCATTAAGAGAAATCTCGCAGCATGGCCCCGACGAAGAACAATTTGATCCTGCCGACTATATAGCCGCTATGCAGGCGTTGACCAAGAATGCGCGCACCCCGGCACGGCGAAAACAAGAGTTCTTGAGCAACACGACGACCCGGACTTTATTATTGCAGATGAATGCCGACACGCTTTCGTCGCTGGTCATGGCGACCGGCCAGCCTGTCCGATATGCGCAAACACGGATGAATCAGCCTGGAAATTAGACAAACAATGGCAGTACCCGCTTGTGCAGATACAAAGTGCCATTGACGCCTGAAAAAACGGTACCTGTCTGGGCACCGTTTCAACAAAAAAGGCGTTGTCGGGGTAATTACAGAATCGGCTTGCCGCCCGTCACTGCATAGCGCGAGCCGGAAATGTAACTGGCTTCGTCCGAGGCCAGCAGCACATAGATCGGCGAAACTTCCACCGGCTGCCCCGGGCGTCCCAGCGGCGTCTCGCTACCGAAGCTTTTCACATCTTCGTCGGTCATGGTCGCCGGAATCAGTGGCGTCCAGATCGGGCCGGGAGCAACACTGTTCACGCGGATGCCCTTCTCGCCCAGCAACTGCGCCAGACCGCCAGTGAAGTTGGCAATCGCGCCCTTGGTGGTCGCGTAGGCCAGCAGCGTCGGCTTGGGCATGTCCGAATTCACCGAACTGGTATTGATGATCGAGCCGCCCCGCGGCATATGCGGAACCGCAGCCTTGCAGATGCGAAACATCGCCGTGATGTTGATATCGAAAGTCTTGACCCACTCTTCGTCGGAGATTTCGTCCAGCGTTTCATGCGTCATCTGGAACGCAGCGTTGTTGACCAGTACATCGATGCGACCAAACTCTGCAACGGTCTTGCTCACGATGTCTTCGCATTGCTGCTTCTGCGCCAGGTCGCCCGGCAATAGCAGGCATTTGCGACCCGCCTCTTCGACCCAGCGCTTGGTTTCTTGCGCGTCCTCATGCTCGCTCAAGTAGGAGATCGCGACCTGCGCGCCTTCACGTGCGAAGGCAATCGCGACTGCACGGCCGATGCCGCTGTCCGCGCCGGTGATCAGCGCGATCTTGCCCTGCAGACGTCCAGAGCCCTTGTAGCTCTTTTCACCGCAATCGGGATAGGGGTCCATCTTGCCCTGCAGGCCTGGGACGTCCTGTGGCTGACTGGCAAATGGCGGCTTTGGGTATTCTTCGTTCATTTGAATAAATCTCTTTAAATAAAACGTTGTGGCTGAAGTGCTGATGCCCTTGTCGATCGCCTGTGGCAGATAAGACAAGGGCTCTCAGGCCAGGCCTGGTCAACTGCGCTTATCACGCACCTGGCTTGAGCACGACCTTGGTCCAGCCTTCATCACGCGCATCGAAGTGCTTGTAGGCGTCAGGGCCTTCTTCAAGTTTCAGGCGATGGGAAATGATCTGCGACGGTTTGGCGCGACCGTGGTGGATCAGCTCGGCAAGGCGACGGTTGTAAGCCTTGACGTTGGCCTGGCCGGTGCGGATCTGCTGGCCCTTGAACCAGAACGAACCGAAGTCGAAGGCCATCTTGCCTTCTTTCGCGAGGTCGCTTTTGGCGCCCGGATCCTGCGGCACGAAAACGCCCACGACACCGATTCCACCCGTCGCCTTGGTCGAGGCAACGAGGTTATTCATGGTGACGTGGTTGGCCTCGTGACCATGACGGTCGCAGCACTGATAACCGACGCACTCACAGCCTCGGTCAGTGCCTTTGCCATCGGTCAGATTGAGGATCTGATCCACTGCGCCCTGCTCCAGCGAGTTGATCGGCGTCGCGCCCATCTTCGCCGCGAGTGCCAGACGATCTGGATGGTTGTCGACCACGAACACCTGCGAGGCGCCCTTGATCATTGCCGAGTGAGCGGCCATCAGACCGACCGGACCGGCACCATAGATGGCAACGCTTTCGCCAGGCAGCAGCCCGGCCAATTCGGTGGCATGCCAACCGGTCGGAAAGATGTCCGAGAGCATGACGTAATCCTCTTCACGCTCGGCGGCATCTTCGGGCAACAGCAGGCAGTTGAAGTCGGCATACGGCACACGCAACAGCTCGGCTTGGCCACCTTCATGATCGCCCATGTCGGCAAAACCGTAAGCCGCACCCGCGCTGCCAGGGTTGGCAGTCAGGCAATAACCGGTCAGGCCCTTCTCACAGTTTTCGCAAAAGCCGCAGCCGATGTTGAACGGCAGGCACACCCAGTCGCCCACCTTGATACGGTCGACGCCAGCGCCGACTTCAATCACCTGGCCGAGGTTCTCATGGCCGAAAATGCGCCCGGTCTCGAAAGACGTACGGCCTTCATACATGTGCAGGTCCGAGCCACAGATATTGGTGGAGGTCACTCTGACAAGAGCATCTGTTGGCTTCTGGATCTTCGCATCCGGTACGTTTTTGACACTGACGTCACGCGGACCGCCATAGACGATGGCTTTCATGTTCGGAGTCTCCTTGGTGAAAAATTCGATGGGGCTTTTTAGGGCTCACCGAATATCTGTCACAACCAGGAGACGCCTGTTCAAAGCGATTGCCTTCGCACCTGACGAATGGTCGTCGATGAGCGCGAGCTAGAGCTGTGCGTGCGCCTCGATCCCGGTAAACGAGGTGAACGACAGGCCCGATATTCGCCGCAAATAAAGGATTTGCATGCACAATCTTATGGTATACCATCAGACGAAATACAAAGACATCTGCTCCGGGAGTCGTTCATGAGCTTTGAAATTCGCAAGATCGTCACGTACACCGAAGAAACCTTCATCGAGGGCGGCAAGGCCACCGACAAGCCGGTCACCATGATCGGGCTGGCGGCGGTGATCAAGAACCCCTGGCTGGGCCGTGGTTTCGTCGAAGACCTGAAACCGGAGATTCGCGCCAACTGCTCCGCACTGGGCGAGTTGATGGTCAAGCGCCTTACCGACGCGATTGGCGGTGCAGAGAAAATCGAGGCCTACGGCAAGGCTGCCGTGGTCGGGGCGGAAGGCGAGATCGAACACGCTTCAGCCGTGATCCATACCCTGCGCTTTGGCAATCATTACCGTGATGCCGTCAAGGCCAAGAGCTACCTGAGCTTCACCAACAAACGTGGTGGCCCGGGTACGTCGATCCAGATTCCGATGATGCACAAGGACGATGAAGGGCTGCGCTCGCACTACATCACCCTGGAGATGCACATCGAAGATTCGCCGCGTGCCGACGAAATCATCGTAGTCCTTGGTGCCGCCAACGGTGGGCGCCTGCACCCGCGAATCGGCAATCGCTATATCGACCTGGAAGAGCTGGCGGCCGAAAAAGCCCAGTAACTCATGAAGGGCTCGTGGCCCGATCATCTTTAACCTCTGCGCAGGAGCGATCCATGATTCAGCTCACCGCTGAACACACCCCGGCGGGTACCAGCTATCTGGCTACCGGCCAAGGTCACCCCGTGGTGTTGATTCACGGGGTGGGCCTGAACAAGGAAATGTGGGGCGGCCAGATCGTCGGTCTGGCCACGCATTACAAGGTCATCGCCTATGACATGCTCGGCCATGGTGCCAGCCCCCGCCCCGACCCGGAGACGGGTCTGCCGGGCTACGCCGAACAACTGCACGAGTTGCTGACGCATTTGCAGTTGCCGCAGGCGGCGGTCGTCGGTTTCTCGATGGGCGGTCTGGTGGCGCGGGCGTTCGCGCTGGAGTTCCCTCAGCACCTGTCGGGGCTGGTGGTGCTCAACAGCGTGTTCAATCGCAGCGCGGAACAGCGTGCCAGCGTCATTGCGCGCACCAGCCAGGCTGCCGAGCATGGCCCGGACGCCAACGCGGGCGAAGCGCTGTCTCGCTGGTTCAGCCGTGAGTATCAGGCAGCCAGCCCGGCGCAGATTGCGGCCATTCGGCACAACCTGGCCAGCAACGATCCGCAGGGTTACCTGACCACGTACAAGCTGTTCGCTACTCAGGATATGTACCGCGCCGAGGATCTGGGCGATATTCGCGCACCGACGTTGATCGCCACGGGCGAACTTGACCCGGGATCGACGCCGCAAATGGCCCGCGAACTGGCCGCGCGTATCCCCGGTGCCGACGTCGCGATATTGCCCGATCAACGCCATATGATGCCGGTTGAATCGCCACGTCTGGTCAACCAGGTGCTGCTCGGTTTCTTCGAAAAGATCGGCCTCGACAAGCCAGCGTCCGCTCACCATTCGATCAAGGGGATTGTTGCATGAGCCTTACCCGCTTTCAGATGTGCATCGACGGTCAGTGGGTCGATGCGTTGTCCGGCAAGACCTTCGACAGCCTCGACCCGGCGCTGGCCGAACCCTGGGCGCAATTGCCGGATGCTGACGCAGCCGACGTCGAACGAGCCGTTCAGGCCGCCCAGAAAGCCTTCGAGGGTCAGGCCTGGCGCGGCCTGACGGCCACGGCACGCGGCAAGCTGTTGCGTAAGCTGGGCGACCTGATTGCCGAAAACAAGGAGCAACTGGCGCAGCTGGAAAGCCGCGACAACGGCAAACTGATTCGCGAGACCCGCGGGCAGGTCGGCTACCTGCCGGAGTTCTTTCATTACACCGCAGGGCTGGCTGACAAACTCGAAGGCGGCACCCTGCCCCTCGACAAGCCGGACCTGTTCGCCTACACCGTGCACGAACCGATGGGCGTGGTGGCCGGGATCATTCCCTGGAACAGCCCGCTGTACCTGACCGCCATCAAGCTGGCACCAGCACTGGCTGCTGGCAACACCATCGTCCTCAAACCCTCGGAACACGCCTCGGCGACCGTGCTCGAACTGGCGCGTCTGGCACTTGAAGCCGGCATTCCGCCTGGCGTGGTCAACGTCATCACCGGTTACGGCCCGACCACTGGCGCAGCCCTCACCCGGCACCCGCTGGTGCGCAAGATAGCCTTCACCGGTGGCGCGGCCACTGCGCGACATGTGGTGCGCAGCAGCGCGGAAAACTTTGCCAAACTGTCACTGGAGCTGGGCGGAAAATCACCCAACATCATCTTCGCCGACGCCGACCTGGACAGCGCCATCAATGGCGCCGTCGCCGGCATCTATGCGGCGTCCGGGCAAAGCTGTGTTTCCGGCTCGCGACTGCTGGTGCAAGACGAAATCTACGACGAGTTCGTCGAACGCCTGGCCGAGCGCGCCAGCCGGATTCGCATCGGCAATCCGCAGGATGAAGGCACTGAAATGGGCCCGATGGCCACTGCCCAGCAACTGGCTGTGGTAGAAGGCCTGGTGGCCGACGCGCTGGCCGAAGGTGCACGCCTGCGCCTGGGCGGCAAGCGACCGACGCTGGACAGCAAAGGCTGGTTCTATGAACCTACGCTGTTCGAGTGCGATCACAATTCGATGAAGATCATGCAGGAAGAAGTGTTCGGCCCGGTGGCCTCGGTGATTCGTTTCAAGGACGAAGCCGAAGCGCTGGCCATCGCCAACGACTCTCAGTTCGGCCTCGCCGCCGGAATCTGGACCCGCGACCTGGGACGTGCGCACCGTCTGGCGCGGGATATTCGCTCAGGTATCATCTGGGTGAATACGTATCGAGCCGTGTCGGCCATGGCGCCTATCGGTGGTTTCAAAAATAGCGGCTACGGTCGTGAGAGCGGGATAGACTCCGTGCTGGCCTACACCGAACTGAAAACGGTGTGGATCAACCTTTCGCAGGCGCCCATGCCTGATCCATTTGTCATGCGTTAACGAGGCCGCTGCGATGATAGAACCCGGTATTTACAAAGAAGTCATGGCGTCATTCCCTTCGGGCGTGACCATCGTCACCACCCTGGACGCTGAGGGCAACCTGTTCGGTATTACTGCCAGCGCATTCAGCGCGCTGTCCATCGACCCGGCACTGGTGCTGTTCTGCCCCAACTACGAATCGGACACTTACCCGGTGTTGCGCGACAGCAAAAAATTCGCGATTCACCTGCTGTCTGCCGATCAGCAGGCAGAAGCCTATGCGTTCGCCAGCAAAGGCAAGGACAAGACCAAGGGCATCGAGTGGCAGTTGAGCGAGCTGGGCAACCCGCTGCTGAGCAACGCCACCGCGATCATCGAGTGTGAACTGTGGCGCGAATACGACGGCGGCGATCACGCGATCATTGTCGGTCAGGTGAAAAACCTGATCCTGCCCGCGACCCCGGTAACACCGATGGTTTATCACCGGGGCAAGATGGGTGCACTGCCAGCCATCGTCTGAGGCGGCTCGGGGCGGTTTTGGTGGTTGCAGGCATGGGCGTGATAAACTCGGCCGCGACCCGGGTTCATCCGTCCGGGCCATGCAGCAGCCCGCGCAGTGTGCGGGTTGCCGACATGAGCGAGACTTTATTTCCAGTCACGTTTTTACTTTGACAGCCCCATTCCGAGCACACCTGATGAAACGCCTGCCTCTCGACGACACCTTCAAGGTCAACCGCAACCCCGTCACGCTGCGCGAGATCGTGCTGGACAAGCTGCGCAGCGCAATCATGAACTTTCAGCTGCTGCCGGGTGATCGTCTGGTCGAGCGTGATCTGTGTGACCGCCTCGGTGTAAGCCGCACCTCGGTGCGCGAAGCACTGCGCCATCTGGAATCCGAAGGTCTGGTCGAGTTCGCCGATGCCAAGGGCCCGCGTGTTGCAATCATCACGCTGGCTGATGCGTGCGATATCTACGAACTGCGTTGCGTGCTGGAAGGCCTGATCGTTCAGTTGTTCACCCTGCGCGCCAAGCCCAAGGACATTCGTGCACTGGAAAAAGCTCTGGAGGAAAATCGTCAGGCGCTCAAGGAAGGCGAGCTGCAGCAGGTGATCGACTCGGTCCAGGGTTTCTACGATGTATTGCTGGAAGGCTCGGGCAACCATGTGGCCGCGACCCAGCTACGCCAGTTGCAGGCGCGCATCAGCTACCTGCGCGCCACCTCGGTATCCCAGGAAAACCGCCGCGGTGCCAGCAACAAGGAAATGGAGCTAATGGTCGAAGCGATCAAGAGCGGCGACCCACTGGCAGCGCACCAGGCGTCGGTCGATCACGTACGCAACGCCGCGCGCGTGGCGCTGGAATACCTCAAATCCAAGCAGGACGAAGACAGCAAAGTCCGCGACATCGTCGCACCCGTCGCGCTGAAAGAACCTCGCATAGGTCGCTGAAATGGCCACACCGCGCTTCTGTCCCCAATGCGGTAGCGCTGATCTGGCTCAGCGTGTGCCGTCGGGCGATACACACGTGCGACTGGTCTGTGGCGGCTGTCAGTACATACACTACGTCAACCCGAAGATCATCGCGGGTTGCATCATCGAGCAGGAAGGCAAGTACCTGCTCTGCCAGCGTGCCATACCGCCGCGCCCCGGCACCTGGACACTGCCTGCCGGCTTCATGGAAAGCGGCGAAACCACCGAGCAGGCGGCGCTGCGCGAAGTCTGGGAAGAAACCGGTGTACGCGCCGAGATCCTTTCGCCCTACTCCATTTTCAGCGTGCCGCGCATCAGCGAAGTCTACATCGTGTTCCGTGCCATCGCGCTGGAGGTAACCGGCCGGTTCGGCCCGGAAACCCTGGACTACAGATTCTTCGCCCCCGAAGACATCCCGTGGGACAGCATCTATTACCCCGCCATTCGCCAGATACTGGAACGCTATATCGAAGAACGCCAGGCGGGTGTCTACGGTATTTATATCGGCAACGACGATACCGGCAAGGTGCACTTCATCCGGTGAACGCCTGAAGCTTTCAGCTCGCAACTGAACGCTTAAAACTGCCCCTCGACGATCACGATCTCGGCCTTTGAAGCGCCCTGCCTGTGGCTCATCGCATGCTGGTACTCGGGCGACCGATAACAGGCCAGCGCCTTCTCGTAGGATTCAAATTCGATAATCACCGTGCGCTGCGGCGTATCACGCCCTTCGAGCGCCTCGGAACGCCCGCCGCGCGCGAGGAACCTGCCGCCGAACAGCTCGAAAGCTGCGGGGGCGCGCTGGGTGTATTCGCTGTACTGCTGGGGGTCGGTCACATCAACGTGTGCAATCCAATAGGCTTTCATCGCGATCTCACTGTTTCATTGATAGGCAATCTGTGAAATATTCTGTCTTATGGTATACCACGATTTATCCACCCATAAAACCGGGAAACTGACTATGGCGTTCGATCGCATCGAAGACATCATTGAAGACTACCGCCAGGGCAAGATGGTGTTGCTGGTCGACGATGAGGACCGGGAAAACGAAGGCGATCTGCTGCTCGCCGCCGACTGCTGTTCACCTCAGGCAATCAGCTTCATGGCCCGCGAGGCGCGCGGTCTGATCTGCCTGACGCTGACCGACGAACATTGCCAGCGTCTGGGCCTGGAACAGATGGTGCCCAGCAACGGCAGCGTATTCGCCACGGCGTTCACAGTGTCCATCGAAGCCACCACGGGGGTGACCACCGGCATCAGCGCGGCAGATCGTGCGCGTACTGTTCAGGCCGCCGTCAACCCGCACGCAGTACCGGAAGACCTGGTGCAGCCAGGGCATATCTTTCCATTGCGCGCGCGTGACGGCGGCGTGCTGACCCGCGCCGGACATACCGAAGCGGGCTGCGACCTGGCCCGCCTGGCCGGTTTCACGCCAGCGTCGGTCATCGTTGAAGTCATGAATGATGACGGCAGCATGGCCAGAAGACCTGACCTGGAAGTGTTCGCCAAAAAGCACGGCATCCGTATCGGCACCATCGCCGACCTGATCCATTACCGCCTGAGCACCGAACACACCATCGTCAGGATTGGCGAGCGCGAACTGCCGACCGTGCACGGCACCTTCCGTCTGTTCAGCTACGAAGACCGCATCGAAGGTGGCGTGCACATGGCCATGGTGATGGGCGACATCCGTCGCGACGCCGCCACACTGGTGCGTGTGCATGTTGTCGACCCGTTGCGCGACCTGGTCGGTGCCGAATACAACGGCCCTGCCAACTGGACGCTCTGGGCCGCCCTGCAACGTGTCGCGCAGGAAGGTCACGGCGTGGTGGTGGTGCTGGCCAATCACGAATCATCCCAGGCGCTGCTGGAGCGCATTCCGCAGCTCACCCAGCCGCCGCGCCAATACACCCGCTCGCAATCACGCATTTATTCCGAGGTCGGTACGGGCGCACAGATCTTGCAGGACCTAGGGGTCGGCAAGTTGCGCCACCTTGGTCCACCCCTGAAATACGCCGGATTGACCGGCTACGATCTGGAAGTGATTGAAAGTATTCCGTTTCCCGGCTGACCAGGTAAACACCTGGCACGCGAGCCCGATAATCCGCCGCCTGCAACCACAGGCGCTGATCAGAAAACCCACCGTGAAGGCGTTTTGACAGGGCAAAACGCTTGCAGAAAGTTTGGAATACCATAATATGACATTCCATAAATACAAGATCTGGTCAGACGCACCCTGCAAGGGACAGCACCAATAACAGCACCTGACCCGTACAAGGTTTCAAGGCCCATTGGACCTACTGCTCCCGATTACGCGGGCAAGAAAAGCCCGCTCAAAACACAACAAATGAGGGCGTAAAAATGGTGTTGAACAAACGTGCAACAGCAGTCCTGGCCGCTGGCGTGCTGGCTTTCTCGAGTGTCGCCGCTATTGCCGCCGAGAGCGTCAACTTCGTGAGCTGGGGCGGCTCCACGCAGGACTTCCAGAAGGAGGCCTGGGCGGCTCCATTCAGCAAGGCCAGTGGCATCACCGTCGTGCAGGACGGTCCTACCGACTACGGCAAACTCAAGGCCATGGTCGAAAGCGGCAACGTGCAGTGGGACGTTGTCGATGTCGAAGCCGACTTCGCCCTGCGCGCCGCCAGCGAGGGCCTGCTGGAGCCTCTGGACTTCAACACCATCAAGCGCGACGAGATCGACAAACGCTTCGTGACTGACCACGGCGCCGGTTCGTTCTTCTTTTCCTTCGTGCTCGGCTACAACGAAAGCAAAGTCGGCGGCAAGGCGCCGGGTGACTGGGCCGCGATGTTCGACACCAAGACCTACCCGGGCAAGCGCGCGCTGTACAAGTGGCCAAGCCCCGGCGTGCTGGAACTGGCCCTGCTGGCCGATGGTGTAGCCCCCGACAAGCTTTACCCGCTGGACCTCGACCGCGCCTTCAAAAAACTCGACACCATCAAGAAGGACATCGTCTGGTGGGGCGGCGGTGCGCAGTCCCAGCAACTGCTAGCCTCCGGTGAAGTGTCGATGGGGCAGATGTGGAACGGCCGGGTCTACGCCCTGCAACAGGATGGCGCGCCGGTGGGGGTGAGCTGGAAGCAGAACCTGGTCATGGCGGATTTTCTGGTCGTTCCCAAGGGCGCAAAAAACAAGGACGCCGCGATGAAGTTCATCGCCAATGCGACCAGCGCCAAAGGCCAGGCGGACTTCTCCAACCTCAGTGCCTATGCCCCGGTCAATACCCAGAGCGTTGCGCGCCTGGACTCTACGCTGGCACCTAACCTGCCGACCGCGCACGTTGCCGATCAAATCACTCTCGACTTCGCATACTGGGCCAAGAATGGCGCTAATATCGCGACACGGTGGAACGAATGGCTGGTCAAGTAAAAATGACAGCGGTTGCTCCTCGTCAATCCATGCCGGCCGGGGGTGCTTCCAGCACCGCCGGCGCGGCCAGCCAGAAGGTGTCGGGCATGCAGGCATCCCCTTCCCTCGCACAGCGCTGGCGCGGCAGCCGTAATCTGCTTCCGGCGCTGATCTTCCTCGGGCTGTTCTTCTTCGCGCCGCTGATCGCCCTGCTGCTGCGCGGCGTGCTTGAACCGGTGCCGGGCCTTGGCAACTATGAGCAACTGTTTGCCAACTCGGCCTACTCGCGGGTGCTGCTCAATACCTTTTCCGTAGCGGGCCTGGTGACGCTGTTCAGCCTGCTGCTGGGCTTCCCGCTTGCTTGGGTGATCACTCTGGTGCCACGCGGCTGGGGACGCTGGATTCTGAATATCGTGCTGTTGTCGATGTGGACCAGCCTGCTGGCCCGCACCTATTCGTGGCTGGTGCTGTTGCAGGCCTCCGGGGTCGTCAACAAGGCCTTGATGGCCATGGGCATCATCGATCAGCCGCTGGAAATGGTGCACAACCTGACCGGTGTGGTGATCGGCATGAGCTACATCATGATTCCGTTCATCGTCCTGCCGTTGCAGGCGACCATGCAGGCCATCGATCCGATGGTGCTGCAGGCGGGTTCGATCTGCGGGGCCAGCCCGTGGAGCAATTTTTTCAGAGTGTTTCTGCCACTGTGCCGTCCGGGGCTGTTTTCCGGAGGCCTGATGGTGTTTGTCATGTCGCTCGGTTACTACGTCACCCCGGCGCTGCTCGGCGGCGCGCAGAACATGATGCTGCCCGAATTCATCGTCCAGCAGGTGCAATCGTTCCTCAACTGGGGGCTGGCCAGTGCCGCCGCTGCGTTGCTGGTGCTGATCACGCTGGTGCTGTTCTACTTCTACCTGAAGCTCCAGCCGGAATCACCGGTCGGCGCCAGCAACGCGAGGTAAACCGCCATGCTCCTGACACCCAATGCCATGAGCCCCGGCTTGCGTACGGGCCTGTACCTGACCACCGCCCTGATCGCGCTGTTCCTGTTGCTGCCGATCCTGTTCATCGTCCTGCTGTCGTTCGGTTCGTCGCAGTGGCTGGTGTTTCCGCCGCCCGGCTGGACGCTGAAGTGGTATCAGCAGTTTTTTTCCAACCCGGACTGGATGGCCGCGGCCATGTCCAGCTTCAAGGTCGCGATCCTGACCACTCTCGCGTCGGTGGCGCTGGGCCTGCCCACTGCCTTCGCGCTGGTGCGTGGCCGGTTTCCGGGGCGTGACCTTCTGTACGGCGTCTTCACATTGCCGATGATCGTGCCGCTGGTGATCATCGCTGTCGCGGTCTACGCGCTGTTTCTCAAGCTCGGGTACACCGGCACGCTGTTTTCCTTCGTCGTCAGCCATGTGATCGTTGCCTTGCCGTTCACCATCATCTCGATCATCAATTCGCTGAAGCTGTTCGACCAGTCCATCGAGGATGCCGCAGTCATCTGCGGCGCTTCACGCTTGCAGGCCATCTACAAGGTGACCTTTCCCGGCATCCGGCCGGGCATGATGGCCGGCGCGCTGTTCGCGTTTCTGGTGTCGTGGGACGAGGTGGTGTTGAGCGTGATGATGGCCAGCCCGACCCTGCAAACCCTTCCCGTGAAAATGTGGACCACCCTGCGTCAGGACCTGACGCCGGTCATCGCCGTCGCCTCAACGCTGCTGATCGCCCTGTCGGTGCTGATCATGTTCATCGCCGCGACCCTGCGTCGCCGCAACGAAGCCAGGAGTACTTCATGAGTGCCGTGATCAAAGACCCCGCCCATCAGCACCAGAACACACTGGTCAGCCTGTGTAATCTGAACAAGCACTACGGAAATTTCGCCGCTGTCGACGACATTTCCCTGGACATCCAGGACGGTGAATTCCTGACCTTTCTGGGCTCCAGCGGCTCGGGAAAAAGCACCACGCTGTCGATGCTCGCCGGCTTCGAAACGCCCAGCTCGGGCGAGATTCTGGTGGGCGGCAAATCGCTGGTGAATGTGCCGCCGCACAAGCGTGACATCGGCATGGTGTTCCAGCGCTACTCGCTGTTCCCGCACCTGTCGGTACGCGACAACATTGCCTTCCCGCTGGCGATCCGTAAATTGCCTGCGGCCGAGCGCGAGAAGAAAGTCGATGCGATGCTCAAGCTGGTTCAGCTGGAAGCCTTCGCTCATCGTCGACCGTCGCAACTGTCAGGCGGCCAGCAGCAGCGGGTCGCCATCGCCAGGGCGCTGGTTTACGAGCCGCGCATCCTGCTGATGGACGAGCCTCTGGGCGCACTGGACAAGAAACTGCGCGAAGACCTGCAGGACGAACTGCGTCAGTTGCATCGCCGGCTGGGCATCACCATCGTTTACGTGACCCATGACCAGGAAGAAGCCATGCGCCTGTCACAGCGCATCGCCATCTTCAGCCATGGCAAGATCGTCGGTCTGGGCTCGGGCTATGACCTGTATCAGGATCCGCCGAATGCCTTCGTCGCCTCGTTTCTCGGCAACTCGAACTTCCTCAGGCTCAAGGCCCAAGGCAATGCCGTGGCGACCTTCGAAGGCAGCACACTTGCGATTCGCCTGACCGCAGGGCTGAAGACCGATCAGGACGTGCTGCTGATGGTGCGCCCGGAGAAAGCCCAGGCACTGAGTGTGTCCCAGGCAGCCGCCATGCCGCTCGAATCAGGCTGGAACGAGGTGAACGCCACGGTCACTGAAGTGCTTTTCCTCGGCGAGAGCCAGACGTGCTCGGTGGTCACTGCCGGAGGCACTGCCATGACCGTCAAAGCGCTTTCCGCGAACGGCATGTCGCTCAAGGCCGGCGACCCGGTGCGCGTGCGCTGGGCCGCCGCAGACGCATGCATCTACACCGAATGGACAGACAGCGACCTGAACAAGGCAGCCGGCACCCACTGACAGGGCGTGGCGTGCCTCAGTGGTTGACGGGCGAAGGATGCAGGGCAAGGTAGTCGCGCAGAAACTCCACCGTGACACGGACCTTGGCCGAACTCATCAGCGGTGAGGTGTGCACCGCCCAGATGTCTGCATCCTGGCGGTACTCCGGCAGCACCTGAATCAAACGGCCCTCGGCCAGATCAGTGCGCACATCCCATAGCGAACGCAGCAACACCCCGCGCCCGTCCAGGCACCACTGACGGGCGATTTCGCCGTGGTTGGTAGACAGGCTGCCGGTCACCTTGACAGTTTCGGCACCCTGCGGCCCGTTGAGGTGCCAGATGCCGAACGGCCGGTCGCGCTCCTTGATCACCAGGCAATCGTGATTGGCCAGCTCGCCAAGATTAAGCGGCGTGCCGTGAAGGTTGAGGTAGCCGGGGCTCGCGCACAAGACCCGCCAGTTGCTGGCCAGATGCCTGGCGCGCAGGTGCGGGGCGATTTCGTTGCCGACGCGGATATCCAGATCGACGCCCTCCTCGATCAGATCGACCAGCCGGTCCTGAATGTCCAGACGGATATCCAGCTTCGGATAACGCGCCGCCAGTTCCGACAACGCCGGCGCGACGAAACGCCGGCCGAAGCCCTGACTGCTCACGACCCGCAACAAGCCACTCGGCTGGCCATGCAATGCCGCCACCTCTTCGCCCATCTGCTGCACTGAATCGAGCATCCCCCTGGCCCACTCGTAGACGCGCTCGCCATCTTCGGTAATCGACACCTGCCGGGTCGAGCGGTGCAGCAACACCACCCCCATGCCCTGCTCCAGCAAACGGATGCGCTTGCTGACGTAAGCAGCGGACATGCCCAGCTCATCCGCAGCCCCGACGAAGCTTGAACGCCGGGCCACATGAACGAACACATTCAAATCATCAAAGCTGGGGTATTTATTCACGATTCGTGTTTTCTCAGTGCATTAATCAGCTGATTATCTTTATATCGTGCGCTTATAGCATGGATGGCCTGTGCAACTCATTCATCGCACACCCGTAATGGATCGATTCAGAGAGAGCGCCACCATGAACAACAAGAAACTGCGTATCGCTGCCATCGCCGGTGACGGCATTGGCCTGGAAGTGCTGCCCGAAGGGGTACGCGTGGTGCAGGCCGCCGCCGCACGGCACGGGCTGGAACTGGAGTTCGAATACTTCGAATGGGCCAGCTGCGATTACTACCTGAAACACGGCAAGATGATGCCGGACGACTGGTTCGAACAGCTCAAAGGCTTTGACTCGATCTTCTTCGGCGCCGTCGGCTGGCCGGAAAAGGTCCCGGATCACATCTCGCTGTGGGGCTCGCTGCTCAAGTTCCGCCGCGAATTCGACCAGTACGCCAATATCCGTCCGGTGCGGCTGTTTCCCGGCGTGCCCTGCCCGCTGGCCAATCGCAAACCGGGCGACATCGATTTTGTCGTGGTCCGGGAAAACACCGAAGGTGAATACTCGTCGCTGGGCGGGATCATGTTCGAAAACACCGACAACGAATTCGTGCTGCAGGAATCGGTGTTCACCCGTCGTGGCGTCGACCGCATTCTCAAATTCGCCTTCGAGATGGCCAGCAAACGCGAGCGCAAGCACGTTACTTCGGCGACCAAATCCAATGGCATGGCCATCAGCATGCCGTACTGGGACAAACGCACCGAAGCAATGGCCAGCCAGTACCCCGGCATCAGTTGGGACAAGCAACACATCGACATTCTCTGCGCCCGTTTTGTGCTGCAACCCGAGCGCTTCGACGTGGTGGTGGCGTCCAACCTGTTCGGCGACATCCTCAGCGACCTTGGCCCGGCCTGCGCAGGCACCATCGGCATTGCGCCGTCAGCCAACCTCAATCCCGAGCGCCACTTCCCGTCGCTGTTCGAACCGGTTCACGGCTCGGCCCCGGACATCTTTGGCAAGAACATCGCCAACCCGATCGCCATGATCTGGTCGGGTGCGCTCATGCTCGAATTCCTCGGCCAGGGCGATCAGCGCTTCACTGCGGCCCATGACGAGATCATCACGGCCATCGAGCAAGTGATCGCCAACGGCGACGTCACGCCGGATCTGGGCGGCACGCTTTCGACTCAGCAAGTCGGCGCGGCGATTACCGAGCGGGTTTCTGCAGGCCGTTAAACGTTCTCTGGCTCGCTGCGCTGTTCCAGCAACTCGACGAAGCGGGTCAGGCTGCGTGACACCGTGCCGCGGCGCCAGATCAGCCAGGTGTGCAGGTAGCGAAACTTCTCGGACAGCGGCCAGATACTGACCGTGGCGCAGCCGGGCATGCTTTCCAGCATGCTGCGCGGCATCAGCGCCAGCCCGGCACCGGCGCTGACGCAGGCGAGCATGCCGTGGTAGGACTCCATTTCATGGATCTTGCCCGGCACTGCCGCGTCATCGGTGAACCAGCGTTCAAAGTGATGGCGGTACGAGCAGTTGGCACGAAACGCATAGATACTCTCTCCGCTGACATCCCGCCCGCGCTTGACCGGTGCATGATTGAGTGGCGCGATGATGACCATTTCCTCTTCGAAGACCGGCACGCCGTCAAGCGATGGATGCTGCACCGGCCCGTCGACGAACGCAGCCACCAGTCGACCAGCCAGCACGCCGTCGATCACGGTTCCGGACGGGCCGGTGGACAGGTCCAGCTCGACCTTGGCGTTCTGCTGGTTGTAGGCGGCCAGCAGCGCAGGAATCCTGACCGCAGCCGTGCTTTCCAGCGACCCCAGTGCAAAAGGCCCCTGTGGCTCCTCCCCGGAAACGGCGGAACGCGCTTCCTGCACCAGATCCAGGATGCGTCGCGTGTAGTCGAGAAAATTCCAGCCTGCGGGAGACAGGCGCAAGCGGTGCTTCTCGCGAATGAACAGGTCGACGCCCAGATCCTGCTCCAGCTGCTTGATGCGCGTGGTCAGGTTCGAGGGCACCCGGTGGATGTGCTGCGCCGCGGCGCTGATGCTGCCGTGTTCAGCCACCGCCTTGAAGATCTCCAGCTGAACCAGATCCATATCATTCTCCAAACATGAACGTTATGCTCATTATTATTCAGTTTTACAAAGCATTGCACATCTATATTCTGGTCCCACTTCCACCTCAACAGGATGGCGCAATGATTACTGTCACCAGCAACACCCATGCAATCTCGATCAACCCTGCCACCGGCGAGCAGATCGGTCACTATGCCTTTGAATCCGCCGCCGCGCTGGATCAAAGCCTGTCGCGCGCGGCTGCCGGTTTTGCCGGCTGGAAGCGCACGCCGGTTCAGCAACGTGCGCAACTGATCGTCGCCATGGGTCAGGCCCTGCGTGATGACGTCGACAACATTGCCCGCATGATCAGCCAGGAAATGGGCAAGCCCGTCGCCCAGGCACGAGGCGAGGTCGAGAAATGCGCGCAGCTGTGCGACTGGTACGCGGCGCAAGGCCCGGCGATGCTGGTGGCCGAAGCGACTCAGGTCGAGCATGACAAGGCGCGGATCGAATACCGTCCGCTGGGCCCGATTCTCGCGGTAATGCCGTGGAATTTCCCGATCTGGCAAGTGCTGCGCGGTGCGATTCCGACCCTGCTGGCCGGTAATACGTACGTGCTCAAGCACGCGCCCAACGTCATGGGCTGCGCTTACCTGATGCTCGAGGCGTTCAAGCGTGCCGGTTTCCCTGAGGGTGTGTTCGAGGTCATCAACGTCACCCCGGAAGGCGTTTCAAACGCCATTGCCGACCCGCGCATCGCAGCCGTCACCCTGACCGGCAGCGTGCGTGCCGGCCAGGCCATCGGCGCCCAGGCCGGTGCGGCACTGAAGAAGTGCGTGCTGGAACTGGGCGGTTCCGACCCGTTCATCGTGCTCAATGACGCGGACCTGGATCAGGCGGTGAAGGCGGCGGTGATTGGCCGCTTCCAGAACACCGGGCAGGTCTGTGCAGCGGCCAAGCGCCTGATCATCGAGCAAGGCGTGGTCGAGGAGTTCACCCGCAGATTCGTCGAGCAAACACGTCAACTGGTAACAGGCGACCCTCTTTCCGCCGAAACCTACATTGGCCCCATGGCGCGCTTCGACCTGCGCGACGAGCTGGATGCCCAGGTGCAGGACACACTCGCCGAAGGCGCCACACTGTTGCTGGGCGGCAAAAAGGCCGAAGGCCAGGGCAATTATTATCAGCCGACCGTGCTCGGCGACGTCACCGATAAGATGACTTCGTTCCGGCAAGAGCTGTTCGGCCCGGTAGCGTCGATCATCACCGCGCGTGACGCGCAGCACGCCCTGGAGCTGGCCAATGACAGTGACTTCGGCCTGACCGCAACGATTTATACCCGCGACCTGCAACTGGCCGAGCGCATGACCGAAGAACTGGAAACCGGCGGTGTGTTCATCAACGGCTACAGCGCTTCAGACCCGCGTGTAACCTTCGGCGGCGTGAAGAAAAGCGGCTTTGGCCGTGAGCTGTCGCACTTCGGTGTACGCGAGTTCTGCAATGCGCAGACCGTATGGCGGGATCGTCACTGAGGGTTCTGCAGGTACACAGCCGTTACGGGAGTGACCGGGGCGGCGATCCGCGTTGCTCGCGAAAGCCGCTGAATGTCTGCTGATCAGTCAGTCCGCCTTCGCGAGCAAGCTCGCTCCCACGGAGGCGGTGTGTGCTTGCTCATGAAAAGGCTGGTGCAGCCGCTGACTATTTGCAGAGCAGTCAGTCCGCTTTCGCGAGCAAGCTTGCTCCCACGGGAACGATGAGTGTGCTTGTGTGGGAGTGAGCTTGCTCACGAAGAGGCCTTTACGGCCAGTGGAGATCGTCAGGGCCAGACATCGCGATTACTCGTCGCCTGTTTCTACCACCGCAGGCTCACCAATCGTGTAGAAATGCCCGCCCGCGACGTAATGCAGGCTGCGCCATTTCGGATCGGCTTTTTCAAATTCCCAGTGTCCGTCTTTGAACACACGGGTATCAGCCCAGGCGCCCACCACTTCGCCAATGAACAGGTCATAGGTCTGCTGATTGTGCGGCTCGGGAATGACCTTGCAGATCAGCCACGCCGAGCAGCCTGCGACCAGCGGCGAGTCGTGACCGTCGATGCGAAACAGGTCCACATTGGCCTTGTCCAGCTTGTCCGGGGTGAAGACCTTGCTCTGGGTGCCTACGTCGAAGGTCATCTGCAATTGATCCAGATTGGGCACCTGCAGGGCAAAGTAGCCACTCTTCTCAACCAGCTCGCGGGTCTTGGTCATCTTGTCGATGACCAGCGTCACCTTGGGCGGCGAGAAGTCGAGCGCACAGGCCCAGGCCGCAGCCATGACGTTATGCGTGCCCTCGTGGCTGGACGAGACCAGCACGGTCGGCCCGTGGTTGAGCAAACGGTAGGCTTTTTCCAGCTCGACAGGACGAATATGATTGTCCACTTGAAACCCTCGAAAACATGATTCGTGCCGCTACCGGCAAGGCAGCGAAATAAGGCATTGTGCGTGCATCAGCAGAACAGCAGGGTGCGACGGGCAAGCCGCGTGCGCCCTCTCCTTTCACCCACTCATAAGGTTTCGGATTGAGCAGGATAGACAGCCAGATCCCCGAAGTGTTCGCCCTGGTCCTTGCAGCGGGCCGCAGCAGGCGCTTTGCCGGTGACAAACGGCAGGCGCTTCTGCCCTGCGGGCGGACCCTGCTCACGGCATGCCTGGAAAACGCGCAAAACGCATTCGGCAAAACGGCGGTGGTATTGCGCCCTGATGACCAGGCGGATGCGCTGGGGATTGCCTCGAACGTCACGATCATCCGCAGCGAACAGGCCGAACTGGGGATGGGCCACAGCCTGGCGAGCGCCGTTGCGGCAGTGATGGACTCCTCTGCCGATGCGGTTGCCATTGTTCTTGCGGACATGCCCTGGATACAGCCGCAGACCCTGCATGACCTGGCCAGAATGGCCGATCCTCAGCGCATCGTCCTGCCCATGCACGAGGGCCAACGCGGCCATCCAGTGATCATTGGCCGCAGGTTCTGGCCAGCGCTGCTCAAGCTGGAAGGCGACCAGGGCGCGAAGGCCCTGATCATCGAAAACCCCGAGGCATGTGACGTACTGCACTGCGATGACCTTGGCATATTGCGTGACGCCGACACCCCGTCAGCGTTGGCAGAAGCCTGCCGGCAACACCTTACACCTCGGCACGACTGACACCGTTGGCCACCCGCAGGATATCGGCCATTACCGCAATGGCGATCTCGGAAGGTGTCTTGCTGCCCAGGTTCAGGCCGATGGGCGCGTGGATCCGGTCCAGGACCTGTGCGTCCAGCCCGCCAATTCGCCCCAGACGCTCCAGACGCTTGCTGCTGGTGCGCATCGAGCCCATCGCGCCGATGTAGAACGCCTCGGTACGTACCGCCTCGAGCATGCTCAGATCATCCAGCTTCGGATCATGCGTCAGAGCAAGAACGGCCGTCGAACTGTGGCAACCGCCCTCGGCAATGAACACCGCAGGCAGCACGCCACGCACCTCGACACCCGGCATGGAAAACCCCGATGTGACCTCGACACGAGGGTCACAGACGATCACCTCATAGCCCATGGCAACGGCAAAACTGGCGCAGAACTCTGCCACTGGCGACAGTCCGGCGAGCAGTACACGATACACCGCGCCCATGCGGATACTGATGCTTTCGCCATCCACCTGCACACGCGACTCGCCCATCGTCGCAGGCCCGATCTCTCTGCGCACGCCGCCCAGTTGCACCTGCCTGCTGACCAGCTCGCGCCCGGCCAGCGCCTGCTCGATGGCCGCCAGGTGTGCATCGGCTTCAGGCCCTGGCGCGATGAACTCGATCAGCACATCCAGCACACCGCCACACGGCAGGGCCCGCGTTGGCGCAAAACCGCCGTCGCCGTAGTGAACCACCTGATTGACCGGCTCGAACTGCCCTGCAGCAACGCGCTCGAGAAAATCCTCTTCCACGCAACCACCCGACAGAGAGCCACGATGCTCGCCGCTGCCCAGCGCCACCAGCATCGCCCCCGGCCCGCGCGGGGCCGAACCGAATGTGGAAAGAACCGTGCACAGCCAGACGGCCTTGCCGCTGGCCAGCCAGTCCCGCGCCTGTTGTACAACCTGCAAATCAAGCTGTTTCATCGTTACAACCCTGCCATCAGTTTTTCCTTGCTGATCGGCAGGCTGCGTACCCGTTTACCCGTCGCGTGATACACCGCATTGGCCACTGCTGCGGCCAGCCCGGTCACACCGATCTCGCCGATGCCTCGTGCGCCGAATTCACTCAGGTTGTAATCCGGATAATCCAGCAGCAAGACGTCGATGTCCGGTTGATCCGCATGCACCGGCACCACGTACTCGGCGTAGTTGTTATTGACCGGCATGCCGCTGCGCGGATCGTATTCACCGGCCTCGAACAAGGCCATGCCGATGCCCATCACAATCGCGCCTTCCACCTGATTGCGTGCCGCCAGCGGGTTGACCACTTTGCCCACGTCAATGGCGCTGACCACCCGCGAGACGCGTAGGCTGGATATGCCCGGGTCCCAGCGCACCTCGACAAAATGCACACCGAACGAGCGGAATGAGTACTTGCCCGCCTCAGGCATGCCGCTCTGAAAAGTGCCCTCTGCACGCGACAGGCGCTGGCCGTTCAGCACATCGACGAAGCTTGCACGCCGTTCACCCATGACCAGTTGGCCGTTCTCGACCTTGATCGCTTCGGCGTCCTGTCCGGCGAACACGGCATCCTTGCTGACGGCGTACTGGCGCAGCTTCTGCAACGCTTCGCGGGTGGCGCCGGCAATCGCCGGCATTACGCTGGCGGTGACCCATGAGCCGCCGGACACCGGGCCTGCCGGGAACGACGAGCTGCCCAGTTCCACTTCGACGCGTTCCATGGGAATGCCGGTCAACTGACTGACAGTCTGCGCGACGATGGTGTACGTGCCGGTGCCGATGTCCTGCAAGCCGCACTGAGCCAGCGCCGTGCCGTCGGAACGCAGAATGACCCGCGCATCGGTAGGCACTTGATAGGCTTCCCAATTGCAGGCACCCATGCCGTAACCAATAATTTCATCGCCTTCGCGCATCGAACCGACGTCGGCCTTGCGCGCGTGCCAGCCAAACCGTTCGGCGGCTTTGTCTATGGCCTCAGGCAGGTGGTTACTGGACCACGGCAGGCCTGCGCTCTGATCCTTGTCAGAGAGGTTCAGCTTGCGGAATGCCAGAGGGTCCATGCCACTGGCCAGGGCCATTTCATCAATGGCGGACTCCAGTGCAAACAGGCCCGGGGCCGCGCCCGGCGCGCGCATGGAGGTCGGCGTACCGCGATTGATGGGGCTGATCTTGTGGCTGACCAGCACGTTATCGCAGGCATACAGGCTTTTGGTCACGCCACCGCAGTTTTCGGTGTAGTCATCGAGCATCGAGGTGTTGTTGAACGACTCGTGACGAATCGACACCAGCTTGCCGCTCGCATCGGTGGCCAGACGCAGACGCTGGCGAGTTTCCGGGCGGTGGCCCACGGTGGTGAACATCTGCGCACGCGGCAACACCAGTTGCACCGGTCGCCCGGTAACTTTGGCAGCGGCGCACGCGGCGACCGAATGCGGCCACGGCCACAGCTTGCCGCCAAAGCCCGAGCCGATGAAGGGCGCGCGCACTTCCACCCGGTCGGGGGAAAGGTCAAAGACGTTGGCCAGCAGGTTGCGGTGGTTGACCACGCCCTGAGTGCTTTCATAGACAAACAGCTTGCCGTCCTGCCACCAGGCGGTGCTGGCGTGCATTTCCATCGGGTTATGCACTTCAACCGGCGTGGTATAGATCTGATCGACTTTCACTTTTGCGCCGTCGAACGCGCTGTCCGGGTTACCCCGATTGTGCCCCGCACCGCCATCGCGAGCGCCATTGACGCGCATGCCTTCTGCAAGGTCCTTGACCGCCGGACGCTCGTCGTAATCAACCGTCACGCGATAGGCCGCCGCCCTCGCCTGCTCGAAGCTCTCGGCCACCACCAAGGCCACAAACTGGCCAGGATAGTAGACGCGATCGTCCTCGAACGGCAGGCGATGCTCGTCCGCCTTGCTGGCCGAGAGCATCTTGGCAAAGCTCAGCTTGGTGTTCGGAGTACGGTGCAGCGTGGGGAAGTTGTCGTGGTGAAAGATATCGACCACGCCAGGCATCGCCTTGGCCTGCTGATCCTTTATGGCCACCACGCGCCCGTTGGCGATGATGCTATAGACGCCATAGGCGTAAAGCATCTTGCCCATCGGATGGTCCGCGGCATAGCGCGCCTGACCACTGACTTTCTTGCCGCCGTCGATACGACGCTGCGGCACACCAATGATGTTTTCGCTCATGAGAAATTCCTAGGCCGTGAGGTCACGAAGGTTGCGGACGATGACCTGCTGACCCAGCGGGATCTTGAAGGCGTTGTGTTCATAGGCCCGCGAGCCCTTCATCGCCAGCGCTGCAACCTTCGTAAAGGTGTCCAGGTCGGCAGGCTGACCGATCAGCGCTTGCTCGGCGTCCAGGGCACGCCACGGCTTGGTGCCCACGCCACCCAGCGCAATCCGCACATTGGTAATGCGTTTGCCGTCCATCACCAGAATCACCGCACTGGACGCCAGGGCGAACTGGTAAGAAGTACGGTCGCGCAGCTTCAGGTAAGAAGAGCGGCTGCCTGACAGCGGCGCGTCGAGGGTCACATGGGTGATGAGCTCATGGGGCGCCAGCGCATGTTCGCGCTCTGGCGTATCACCAGGCAGCAAATGAAAGTCAGCGAACGGGATATCCCGCGAGCCATTGGCGCCCTGAACGGTAACCTGCCCGCCGATGGCCGCCATGCCGACACACATGTCCGACGGATGCGTGGCAATACAATGATCGCTGGTGCCCAGCACTGCGTGCACACTACGGTTCATACCGCCAATGGCTGCACAACCGGAGCCCGGCTGGCGCTTGTTACAGGCTGAAATACCGTCGCGAAAGTACGGGCAGCGCACACGTTGCATGAGATTGCCGGCGGTGGTTGCCTTGTTGCGCAATTGGGTCGACGCACCGGCAAGAATCGCTTCGGACAGAACCGGATAGCGCTCCTGCACCAGCGGGTGGCTGGCCAGGTCGGTGTTGCTGACCAGCGCGCCGATGCGCAGGCGGCCATCCGGCAGCGACTCGACCTGCTTCAACGCCAGATGGTTGATGTCCACCAGTTGCTGCGGTTGCATCACGTCGAGCTTGACCAGATCCAGCAGCGTTGTGCCACCGGCCAGATAGAAGCGTTGCCCTTCACCGGACGCTGTGCTGAAAGCCTGCGCGGGCGAAGCGGCGCGAGCGTAGTCGAAAGTTCGCATCAGGCAGCACCTCCCATTTTCGAGCGCGCAGATTGCACGGCAGACAGAATGTTCTTGTAGGCACCGCAACGGCAGATATTGCCGCTCATGGCCTCTCTGACGCTGGCGTCGTCGGACGCAATGTTCGGGTCCTTGAGAATCGCGACCGCGCTCATGATCTGTCCGGAGGTGCAGTAACCGCATTGGTAGGCGTCGTGTTCCCAGAACGCTTCCTGTACCGGGTGCAGCTTGCCGTTCTCGGCCAGCCCTTCGATGGTAGTAATGCTGTCGCCCTGATGCTGAACCGCGATCGACAGACAGGAGTTGATCGCCAGGCCGTTGACCAGCAACGTGCAGGCGCCGCACTGGCCGTGGTCACAACCCTTCTTGGTGCCCGTCAGTTGCAAGCGGTCACGCAGCACATCGAGCAGAACGGCATTGGCCGGCACGTTCAGGGTATGAACCTGGCCATTGACCTTCAACTGGATGCGCTGCTCACCCGCTGCGGGTGCGTCACTGTCTTCGACCACGGGGGCCGCAGGTGCCAAAGGCGCCGCCTGCAGCAGGCCGTCGGAAGGGATCCAGGTAGACAGCGTGGCCGCAGCAATGCCTGAGGCACCGAACTTCAGAAAGTTTCGGCGTGAGGGCTGCACGGCGCTGCTGTCGACAGCAGTTTCCTTGTGCTTCTTGGGTTCGGTCATCAGGATCACTCGGTAATAGCCGTCGCTGCTGTAAAGCGACGGGCGTTATGGTGTGGTCAGCGTCCCGGGCTTACGCCTGCTCACTGACGTGCTGCCTTTATTTTCAGGGGGTAATCAAAGCCAAAACGCTATCACCCGTTACAAGTGTTTAACTGGTCTGCGCTTCTAAAGTTCCAACTGTTTGACGGACGTCTGTATCCGAACATTGCGACTACAGGCGTGGCGGCCGTATACGGACCCTAACAGGAGGTCGGCGCGCTGATTAGCCAGGCAAAGCCACACGCCGTTATGAGCGTGGCTCATCAATGCACGAGAGCCGGACAAACGCGCTGTTCGGGGAGAGTTTCAGACCGAGTGAGGGCCATATCCGTGTGAGGGCTAAAGGCCCGGACAAAAATGCCGATACAGATAGGCAGTGGAAGGCCGTGAAGTGTCTAAATCAACGCATTCATGGCCAATTTGATGATGGCACCTCGCAACGGGGGTGCACATTATGCGAAAATACCGCGTCTTTGCCGGTATGCCACCGAGGGTGTGTCGCAGTACGCGTGGATAAAATTGCGCGTCGAGCGTGCCTCCATGCTCCGATGCGGCGTCTCAGACTCCGTGAACAGGCTGACCAGGTGTGTCTTCGCAAGTGGCTCAGAGGGGAAGACTCTCGGGCATCGCAGCACACCAACAGAGCAAATGTCACTCATGACGCTGAATCCAATGATGATAAGAAGTCAGCGCAGCAGGACATAAATTGAGGTCTCGAGCGGTATTATATTGGCCTTGTATGTCCACCTCTAGTCCCCGTGGGTGCGAGTGTTTGTCGCAGGCTTCGCTGCATGTGACAGGCCGTTTCCCCAGGAGTAGTCGGCGGATGGCGTTTATCAGATGGATGACAGAATGTTTAAGAAAGTGAACACGGCCCTCCTGGGTCTGGCCATTTCCATGGGCCTGATGCCCGTGCAGGCGGCTGAAACCAAGAAAGTCGACGTACTGCTCGTCGGCGGCGGCATCATGAGTGCAACCCTCGCCGTCTGGCTCAACGAGCTGGAGCCGAGCTGGTCGATGGAAATGGTCGAGCGTCTCGACGGCGTCGCCGAAGAAAGCTCCAACGGCTGGAACAACGCCGGTACCGGTCACTCGGCGCTCGCCGAACTGAACTACACCCCTGAAGACAAGAACGGCAACGTCGACATCTCCAAGGCCATCGAGATCAACGAAGCGTTCCAGATCTCCCGTCAGTTCTGGTCCTGGCAGGTCAAGACCGGCGTTCTGAAGGACCCGCGTTCGTTCATCAACTCCACACCGCACATGAGCTTTGTGTGGGGCGACAACAACATCCAGTTCCTGCGCAAGCGTTACGCAGCATTGCAAGCCAGCCCGCTGTTCAGCGGCATGCAGTACTCCGAAGACCACGAGCAGATCAAGAAGTGGGTCCCGTTGATGATGGAAGGTCGTGACCCGGCGCAGAAGCTGGCCGTGACCTGGAGCCCGATCGGCACCGACGTCAACTTCGGCGAGATCACTCGTCAGTTCGTCGCCAACCTGAAAGCCAAGCAGAATTTCAATCTGCAGTTGTCGAGCGAAGTCGAAGACATCAATCACAACGACGATGGCACCTGGCGCGTCAAGTACAAGAACCTGAAAGACGGTACTGTCACCGAGACCGACACCAAGTTCCTGTTCATCGGTGCCGGCGGTGCAGCGCTGCATCTGCTGCAGGAATCAGGTATTCCTGAAGCCAAGGAATACGGCGGCTTCCCGGTCGGCGGTTCGTGGCTTGTCACTGACAACCAGACCCTGGCCATGCAGCACATGGGCAAGGCCTACGGTATCGCGTCGACTGGCGCGCCACCCATGTCGGTTCCGCACCTGGACACCCGTGTTCTGGACGGCAAGCGCGTGATCCTGTTTGGCCCATTCGCGACCTTCTCGACCAAGTTCCTGAAAAACGGTTCCTACTTCGACCTGCTGACCAGCACCACCACGCACAACGTGTGGCCGATGACTCGCGTCGGTATCGAACAGTACCCGCTGATCGAATACCTCGCCGGTCAGGTGATGATGTCTGACGACGATCGCTTCGCTGCTCTGCAGCAGTACTTCCCGAACGCCAAAAAAGAAGACTGGCGCCTGATGCAAGCCGGTCAACGCGTACAGATCATCAAGCGTGACGAAGAGAAAGGCGGCGTTCTGAAGCTGGGTACCGAAATCGTTGCTTCCAAGGACGGCAGCATTGCCGGCCTGCTGGGTGCTTCGCCAGGTGCCTCGACTGCAGCGCCGATCATGCTGGGCGTGCTTGAAAAAGTCTTCAAGGACAAGGTAGCGACTCCGGAATGGCAGGCAAAACTGCATCAGATCGTGCCTAGCTATGGCACCAAGCTGAACAACAATCCGGACCGTGTTGCCGAGGAATGGGCTTACACATCCGAAGTTCTGCAGCTGACCCCGCCACCACCGGTGAACAAGACAGGTAATGCTCCAACACCTGCACCTGCTGCTCAGCCCGCGAAAAGCAATCCAGCCAGTGACATGGCGCTCTAAGGCTTTCACAGCTTGAGCAAAGCCCCGCCAGACCTTGTCTGGCGGGGCTTTTTTTTTGTACGCCGTTGCGCAGGCACACCCTGCCCACATGAAAACACGTCGAACTCTTCGCGTCGTTTGCTCCTCCAACCAGGACGACACACAGAGAGGAACTGCAATGAGCAAGCATACTGACAAGCCTTCCAGCCACACGCCTGAACAGTCCGCGCCAACCACAGACCAGTCCGGCAAGCCGGTCGATGTGGTGCACAAGGACATAGCGCAGGAAAATCCCGAAACCGAAGGCGTGGACAAGGTCATCACCCCGACGTCCATCAAGGAAAAAGAGCAGGATGCCGAAACGCTTCGTGCTAAAAACCGTGAGCTCGAGCGCAAGCTGAATGGCCAGGGCTGATTGCCCAAGCGGGCCTGTAGCAACCCAGCACTTGCCGATAATTCGCTAAAAACGGCAGGCAGGGCCTCAAAGGCCCACACCTGCCAGCTTGCAGGCATTTCCCCGACAGAGTCAGTTAAAGCTACGCGTCCAACGGGCACCTGTTATGGTGACCCACTTCCTTCTATCTCTGGCTTGTATCAGCAGAGCGCGTCATCCAGATCTCCACGCCGCACTTTCGCGGCAACCTCGCATTTTCTTGCGCTGTCCATCCGGGCCGCTGGCCGCCCAAATTCCCGCTGCGGCCGACAAAAAGCCATCTGAATCGCGTTCAGCGTCGAACGACTGCACGTCGTACCAAGCAGTGGCTGGCTGTTCCCGGCTGAAACACCCTGTGGAGTTCACGCAATTGATCAAGGACATGCTGGATGCAAAGCCTGACGCAGCGCTTGAGGCTGCGCTTGCCGAATGTGCCCGAGAGCCGATTCGTGTTCCTGGCGCGATTCAGCCGCACGGCGTCTTGCTCAGCGTTGCAGGCGCTCCCCTTTGCATTGAACAGGTCAGCGCCAACTGCGCAACAGCACTCGGGATGACCGCTGAGGAGTTGCTGGGCAAGCCTTTGTCATGGCTACTGTCGCCCGAACAGTCGGCCCTCATCGACCATGCGTACGGCCACCCCGCCGCCCCGCACATCGACCCGATAAAACTGACGCTCGGAACCGCCCACTACAGCGCCTCGCTGCAGCGTATCGACGATGTGCTGATTATCGAGCTGGAGGACTTCGTAGAGACCGGTCACGGACAATCCAGAATCCTTGCACGGGTGTTACGCAACCTGCAGGCCGCCACCACCCTGGAAACGCTGTTCGATATCAGTGTGCACGAGATTCAGGCGCTTACCGGCTACGACCGGGTCATGATTTACCGGTTCGAGCCCGAGGGCCATGGCAAAGTCGTTGCACAGGCACTGACCGGGCCACTGCCCAGCTACAGCGGCCTGAACTTCCCTGGCTCGGACATTCCCGCCCAGGCGCGGGAACTGTATCGGCTGAACTGGATTCGTGTGATTCCAGACGCCACCTACGTTCCCGTGCCCCTGATACCGACCCTGCGCCCGGCGACAGGGCAACCGCTCGACCTGGGCTTCTCGACGCTGCGCAGCGTGTCGCCAGTGCATTGCGAGTACCTGAAGAACATGGGCGTACGCTCGTCGATGAGTATCTCGTTGCTCGATGGCGGCGAGCTCTGGGGCCTGGTTGCCTGCGGTCATCCCGAGCCGTTGCGGGTGTCCAGAGAGCTGCGCGATGCCTGCGCGATGATCGGTCAGTTACTGTCGGTGAAAATTTCCGCCATTGTCGCGACCGATGTGCAGCGCGAGCGGGAAGCGAAAGTTGCCCTGCTCGGACAACTGGCAGACGCCATGAGTCGCGCCAATCATGAAGTGCTCGACGGGCTGGTGAGCCGGCCCGAGCTTCTCATGTCGCTGACCCTGGCAGACGGTGCGGCTGTGCTGATTGACGATCAGGTTCATCTGTTCGGCACCTGCCCTGCAATCGAACAAGTGCGTGAGCTGTACACCTGGATACGCGACACCGGCCTGGCGCATCAACGCACCAGACAGCGGGCGACGGGCTTGCAGGGTCTGGGAGTTTTCCACACCAACTCCATGCAGAGGGAGCTGGCCGCCAGCGCCGTTTACAAAGACGTCGCCAGCGGCGTCATTGCGTTCACGCTGCCCAAGCCGATTGATAACGCAGTGATGTGGTTTCGTGCCCAACTCACCTCCACAATGAACTGGAGCGGCGACCCGACCCATCACGTCAGCACCCGTCCGGAGAGTTCCGCGAGTCATCGTCTGCATCCAAGGCAGTCTTTCGATGTCTGGGAGCAAGAGGTTAACGGCATTGCCAAACCCTGGTCGCGCGCAGATCTCTATGGCGCTGAAGACATTCGTCGTTCTGCTCTGGAGAGCGACCTGGAGCGTCAGGTGCAGCGTGAACAGGAAGCGGTCCGTTTGCGTGATGAGCTGGTCGCCGTGGTCTCCCATGACCTGCGCAACCCGATGTCGATCATCATCATGCAGTGCGGCATGATGCAACGCTGGGCGGTGGGCGACACACACTTTGAAAACCGCAATATCCGCCGTGCGCTGGGCACCATCGAGAAAGCCACGACGCGCATGAACAGCCTGCTGGAAGACCTGCTCGATACCGCGCAGATCGAAGCCGGCCGTTATCAGCTGTCGCGCCTGCCGCTGAGTGTTACCAGCCTGCTGGAAGAAGCCTGCAGCCTGCTGGTGATGCTGACCACCGAAAAGAACATCGAGCTCAACTGCACCGCCGCGCAAGGCCTGGTGGTCGATGCGGACCCGGAACGAATCTTTCAGGTACTTTCCAACCTGGTTGGTAACGCCATCAAGTTCACCCCGAAAGGTGGCCGAATCAACATCGATGCAGTCGCCGATCAGCACGAGGTGCTGTTCAGGGTGAGTGATGACGGGATCGGTATCCCGGTCGAACACCTGCCTTTCATTTTCCAGCGCTATTGGTCCGTCAAGGAAGGCAATCCGCGCGGTAACGGCCTGGGACTGTATATATGCCAGGGCATTATCACGGCCCACGGTGGGCGTCTGTGGGCTGACAGCTCACTGGATTCGGGGAGCGTCTTTTCCTTCACCCTGCCGGTGCATCAGGGGCTGGATACCGTTGGCGAAACGACATTTTTAAAGCAGAACGGTACGACTCACCGACTGGCCCAGTCCATTTCCAGCAAACTGGAGCGCCAGCAACTGGAAGATCGTCTGACCCGCGCCGGGTTGCTCAACGAACTGAACCATCGGGTAAAAAACACCCTGGCAACCGTCCAGGCCATCGCCTCTCTTACTGTCAACAGCTCTGCGTCACTGGAATCCTTTCACAAGAGCTTCGGTGCGCGCCTGTTCGCCCTGAGCCAGGCGCACGATGCACTGGCGCGTGCAGAATGGATTTCCACCGAACTGGTCGACCTGATAGAGCAACTGCAGGAGGTGGACTCGGGGGCACACAGGATCAGCTTCGAAGGCGACCCGGTGACCCTGGAGCCGCGCTTTTCACTGACGCTTTCCATGGTGCTCCATGAACTGATGGCCAATGCAGTGCAACACGGTGCGCTTTCTTCAGCGGCAGGTCAGGTGACAGTGACCTCTACGCTGACTGCCACCCCCTCTGCGCCCACGCTGAAAATCGAATGGAAAGAAACAGGCGGCCCGCCGGTCGTCGCAACCACCGTGAAAGGCTTTGGCCTGCGCTTGATACGCCGCAGCATCGAGCGAGAACTCAAAGGCCAGGCCGACATTCAGTTTGCCCGTACAGGGATCGTCTGGACAATGCTGATTCCCTGGCCAGACAAACCGGAAAGCCACTTATGAGTTCAGAATCGGACAACCAGACCTCGCTCCCCAAAGTGCTGTTGGTGGAAGACGAGACCATGCTGGCCATGTTGATGGAGATGATGCTCGAGGACCTGGGTTTCGCGACCGCTTACCACGCCAGCACGCTGAACGACGGCATTGAATATGCGCGTAACGGCGAGTACGACCTGGCCATCCTGGATATCAACATTATTGGCGGAGACTCGTTCCCGATAGCCGCTGCCATTGCCGATCGCGGCATACCCTTCATGTTTTGCTCGGGGTACGGCCGGCTGGGGATCCCCGACGCGTGGCTCAACCGGCGTTGCGTCGCCAAGCCGTTCAGTGCCGAGCAACTGAGCGAAGCGTTGAGTGAGCTGCTTGAGACCTGATTCGCTACTTCGATCGGCGTCAGAGAGCAGGCCGGGGCGCTCCGGCCTGACCACTCCGATTATGAAGCGATGGTGGTTTCTTCCGGCCCCGGCCATTCGCTGTCCGGCACGTCCATGAGGGTGCCGTCCTTGACCCCATCGATCTCGTACTGGGTCAGGTAGTCCCTGAGGTGATCGGAAAACCGGTCGACGCGGGTCTCCTGCTTGCCCTCCTCGATCATGCCGGGAATCAGCAGCGCCACTGCGCCCACCCCGGCGGCGGCCAGTCCCAGAGTGCCGGCCAGCAGCGGCAAGGCGCGCACCACGCTGCCCGTCAATTGCAGGACACCTGCCGCGCCCTCCGCCGCTGATGCCAGACCGGCCATTGCGCCCAGCGACCCGGCAGTGATACTCATGCCGCCGGCGACCAGCTCGCCTCTCCTGATCGATTTCACACCGTCAAAGATGCCATAGGCCCCTGCAGCCACTCCGGCCAGTCCGCCCAGCCCCTTGGCAGCGTTTTCCAGTTTCGACAGGTTGGTGGTTATCTCCTTGTAGATGTCCGGCTCGAGCATATCCTTGATGTCCTTGAACATCGTGGTGACATTCTTGACGCCGCCCTCGGTCAGCAAGGTAGCGCTTTGCACCGAACCTGTGGTGATGTCGACGATCTGCCGATCAGTCAGCGCCCCCGCGCCATTTGCCCCCTTGGCGATAGTGATACCGGCCATGAATAGGCCGCTGACACCATGCAGGACTCCGGCACCGGAAGCCGCCTTGATCGAAGAGTTATCGCTGAACAGGCCCAGTTCGGAAATGGACTTGGTGCCCTGACGCAACAGATCCCAATTCCCTCGAAACACGCCCAGAATCTGGTCGGACGTAGCCGGCTTGCCGTCGGCATTGGTCAGCAACTCGGGGTTGCTTTCACCGATCTGGTCGATCAGCGACCTGACTTTTGCTTCGTCCAGCGTATCGCCGCCATCCTTGCCAAAAGCCTTCTTCAGATCCTCGAAACTAGCGTCCTTGAAGACGTTGTTCTGGGCAATGGCGGTGTAGTTTTCAGTCAGCTTGTCGTCGTACTTTCCTGTGAACTCGGGGTTCAGCGCAGCGTTATACATCGCCACTTCCATGCTGAACTGGCTGGTTGCCACTTCGAAGCTTTCAGTCTTCAACAACTCGTTGAGTCGCTCACCCGAGACCAGCGTTTTTTCGTAGAACGATTCGAAATCCTTATTGTGCGCAGACTTTTGCACGGCCTTTTGAATTTCACCCGGATCACTCACGCCCAGCGATTCCTGAACGCTTTGAGCCGAGCTGTAGAACCGGGCCAGAGCCGTCTGCTGATCGGTCTTGCCGTCCTTAGTGTTGGCGTCCCACAGCTTGTCGAGGGCCTTGCCGGTCTTGATGTCATTGTCGTAAGTGCTTTGCAAGGCGCTTTTGAGCCCGTCGCTGCCCTCAAGCACCTTGCTCAATTCGCTGGTCGCGTTCTCGTTGTAAAACGTGACCACCTCGGGGTCCTTTTCGAGCAACGAGATATGCTCGTTGACGTCATCGAGCAGCTTTTGCGGGTCGGGATGACTGCGTACATTATTGGCAATCTGCACCTGAGACTTGTCGTCCTTCCACATGCCCGCACCGCTGCCCTCGACAATCAGGCTCTGGGCAGCCTTGAGTTCCTGCAGGACTGCGGCCTTCTGTTCTGCGGTGTAGTTCTGCGGATGCTCGAACACATCCTTGTCGAGCGCGTCGGTGCTGACCTTGTTGAGCAGATTGCCCTCTGCAACGGCTTCCAGCAGCGTGCCCACGGCACCGACGTCTTTCGGCGCGCTATTCTTGAGGAAAGCCTGAATGTCACCACGGCTGGCCTTGCCATCGGTGCCTTGCTCGAGCGGGCTTTTGGCATTATCGAGCAGCGCAAAGGCGCCGGGTTGCGACCAGAAATCCAGCGCTTCCCTGACTTCCTTGCCGAGCTGCGGATGCGTGTCCCGGTAGGTCGCCAGCGCCTCGGCGGTCAGGTCCGCAGAACCGCTCTTGCCCTTGATCGCGTCATGGTTCTCGTCGAGGATTGCTGCGTAGCGGGCGATTTGCTTCGAGGCATCATCAGCATCGGGACTGGCTTTCAGAAAGTCCTTGTAACTGCTGATGTCTTCGGTCTTTTTCAGCGCCGGCAGCGCATCGAAGCCCAGTTTGCCGAAGTCCTGCAAGCGTCCAGCCTCGGTGCCATGCTTCGCTTCGGCACCTTTGGTGAAGCCATCGACTCGACTGTTGAACACATCGCCCCCAGACTGAATCTCACCCTTCTCGTTGTACATCGTCACCCGGTCGAGCACCTGAACCGCGCGAAAGGCTGCGTTGGCGTCCTTTTCGAAATCTCCGACGCGCTCCTTGAGCATGTCCTTGACACCGCTCTGGTTGCCGAGATCCCTGAGCAGCGGATTGGCGTCGATGATCTCCTGTGCCGAGCGCGTGTCGTCCTTGGGCAGCTCCCACAAAAAGCCCAGCTTTTCGGCTTGTTCGCGAGCCTGGGTGTTGTCGCCAGCCGCCGAAATATTGCTCAATTGACCCGAGAGGCTGGAGAAACCGTGCTTGCCAAAATCCTGCAGACGACCGGCTTCGGTGCCGTTACGGGCTTCGCCGCTTTTGGTGAAACCATTGATACTGCCGTTGGCCACGTCACTGCCGACGATTCGTCCACCACTGCTGTCGAACTGTTCGATATGGGCCAGCACCTGAGTGGCTCGATAGGCTGCATCTGCGTCGGTATCGAAGTCGCCGACCTGCTCTTTGAGCATGTCCCTGACGTCACTCTGATTGCCCAGGTTTTTGAGCAAAGGGTCACCGTCGACGATACTCCTGGCGTCCCTTTCATCGTCCTTCGGCCGCTCCCACTGAATCCCGAGCTGCTCGGCCTGTTCGCGAACCGCAGGGTCATCGGCAGGTGATCTGATTTCGTGCAGTTTGCCCTTGAGGCTCGAGAAACCGTCCTTGCCGAAATCCTTAAGACGACCGGCCTCCGTGCCGTGCCGGGCATCGCTGCTGCTGGTGTAGCCATCGATACGATTATTACCGATGTCCTTGCCGGCCAGACGGTCACCGTTGGCGTCGAAGGTTTCAATGTGTTCGAGCAATTGCACGGCTCGAAACGCGGCACTTGAGTCCTTGGTGTAGTCACCGACCTGAGCAATCAGGTTTTCCCTGGCTTCCCCTCGGTCACCTCGCCCGCCGAGGTTTTTCAGCAGCGGGCTATCGTCGATGATCTGCTGAGCGGAGCGTTTGTCATCGGCAGGCAGTTGCCACTCGATACCGACCTCACGTGATTGCTGTACCGCCTGTTCCCAGGCTTTGGCATCGGTAGGATCGGTGGGTTTTTCAGTGCTGATCTTGCTAACAGTCGTCATTGTTATTTCCTTCCATTGGCCACCAGACGTTCCATGGCGTTACAACGCCGCTCGTGCAGGCAGCGCGCGCCGCTACGGATTGGCCTGGTGCGAGACGGGCCTTTGCAGGCAGAGGCACGGAGCCTGGATAACTGTCAGGCGTCCGCTATCAATTACGATTAGAAAGACTTTGCATTAAGAAGGGATGACATCACCGCGCAACTTGCCGTACACCAGACGACCGGATACGGCGCAGGAAAGAGGCGAACTTATCGTGCGTGGCTCAGCGTCTGAAGTAACAGGGCATCTTCGATTGCCGCACCGCTGGCCGTGTTATCGAATATGCACCATGTTTCGACGCCCTCTTCCACCGACGCCAGCACCTGCCGGCCCAGAAACTCCAGCCGTTGAGGGCCGTAGGCACTGTGGTAAATCTTCGGTGAGCCGTGCAGCCGCCAGTAGCGGGCGCCTGGCCATCCGCCAGGAACATGGCCCGCGCTGATCGGCGAAGGATCGGCCGCGACTCGTGCAATACGCTGATCGACCAGAAGTGCCTCGGCCTGGCACCAGGACTCATGACGCGGCTCAAGAACAAGTGTGCCGCTGTAACGACTGCGCAGCGCTTTAAAAAAGCGTTCTGCGACATCCGGAATATAGTCAAGAGCAGGCGGTAGTTGAATAAGCAGGCAACCCAGTTTTTCACCCAGCTCACTGCACTGGGAAAGAAACACATCCAGTAACACTTCAGCATCCTGCAACCGTTGATCATGAGTAATCAGTTTGGGGAGCTTTACCGAAAAGCGAAAATCGTCAGGCACCGACTGTGCCCAGCGCCTGTAAGTCTGCGGACGGTGTGGCCTGTAGAACGAACTATTGATTTCAACGGTGTTGAAGCGTGACGAATAACGTTGCAGATGCGTTCCGGCAGCGGGAAATGCAGCACAGTGCTCGCGCCCCAGACTCCAGCCCGCGCAGCCTGTGCGCAATGACAACGGGGTGTTCAATACAGCACCTTGCCGGCTTCACGCATGAATATTTCCACAGTCTTGGGGCCAATGCCGTCGAAGGCTGCCAGATGTTTCTCGAAGTCTGCGCGGTCCTCGCTCGCCTCGTGAAGATTGCCGATCGTGCCCGCATAGTCGGCGTTGAGCCTGGCACACAGCGCCAGCAGTCTATCGGCCGTGGACTCGTCATAGCGCACGTAATGCGCTTCGCCGAGCATGCTGACCAACTCGCGATGGGTGCATTGGCCCAGTTTGCGTGGCGTGTCGCGGTCATGCTTTTCGATGATCACCCGGTACGCCTCACAGGCGATGGCCGACTGAATTCGCTTGCCCATCAGAAAACTTGCAATGAGCCACTTGAACAAGGCCTTTTCCGGGTCCTTGGCAAAATCGATATGCAACTCTGCAGCATTGACGGTTCGATTCATGAAGTCCTCTGTAAGTGGCCCTACCGGTCGCGTTAGTTCGGCAGCCGGTCATGCAAAGGACCGTTCGGGCAAATGGCGTGTTGATAAAAAATCGTTACAAGTCGACCAACGGTAAACGGAGTAGCGGCTAACTGATGTCAATTAACGTGGGCGCGATTTGTGCATCGATCTCATAACAGTCATCTCATGTCACTAGACTTTCCGCTTTCCGGACAGTCAACGCGTTAAATCAGGCATGCGGTCAGGCATTGGTGTACACCCGGTAACACTGGGCGTCCGCTCAGTTACAACTGATCTGCCGAAGGTCAACAGGCGCCGGCAGATAAACAGAACATTCATCACTACATAGACACACATCGGGACCTTCATGCTCCTGCAAGGTGCGGCGGCGCAGTTATTACTTCTGACACAGGTCTAAGCATGGATTTCGAAGCAAGCGGCCATGATGAAATGGCCATTCAGGAAACAGGTGAGGCGTCACGCAGCGACGAGGCCATTCACTTTGGCTCATTCACCCTGCTTCCACGCGAATATTTGCTGCTCAAGGATTCACAGCCGGTGCCGCTGGGCAGCCGCGCAATGGCGCTGCTGGTCGCTTTCGCCACACGGCCAGGCGAATTGCTGGAGAAAGCCGAACTGCTGACCCTGGCATGGCCCAGAGCAGTGGTCGAGGAATGCAACCTGCGTGCGCAAATCGTTGCCCTGCGCAGAGCACTGGATGCCGAAGAGAACTACATTGTCACGGTGCCGGGCCGCGGCTACCGATTTGTCGCGCCGGTCAGTGTGCAGTCGGCGGTGCGCCCCGAGCCTGCGGCGCAAGTGGACACGCCCGTCAGCGTAAGCGTGCCGACAATCAATCGTCAGGTGCTTGGGCGTGACGAACTGATAGCGCAACTGTCGGAGCTGACCCTGTCCCGACGTCTGTTGACCCTGAGCGGTCCCGGCGGCGTCGGCAAAACGACCGTAGCGCTGGCACTGGCTGACAGTCTGGCCGCGCAATCTGGCCTCAGCACCGCGTTCGTCGACCTGACACCGGTCAACGGCACACAAACGATATTGGGCAGAATCGCGTCCGCGCTGGGGCTCAGCGCCGAGAACGAACAACCGCTGCACGACATACCGCCATCGCTGGTCGGTCGCCCGCAATTGCTGGTCCTCGATAACTGCGAGCATGTGCTCGACGAAACCGCCGCTGCCGTCGAAGCATTGCTGGCCAATGCACCGCTGTGCTGCATCGTCGTGACCAGTCGCGAACCATTGCGTGCGCAGGGCGAATGGGTGCATGAGCTCGGCCCGCTGCAGGTGCCCGATGAGCACGAAGCGCTCACGGCCGCGCAGGCCATGGGCTATTCCGGGGTGGCGCTGTTCGTGACCCGCGCCAGAGAGCAGGACCCCGAGTTTGCCTTCAATGACGGCGACGCCGAAACGGTCGCCGCCATCTGCCGCAAACTGGACGGTAATCCACTGGCCATCGAACTGGCCGCTGCACGCGCCAGGACCTTCGGCATTCATGACCTGGTCGGCCTGCTGGACGGCAGTTTCCGGTTGCAGATGACCGGCCTTCGCACCGCCTTGCCGCGCCAGCGCTCGCTGAGTGCCACGCTGGACTGGACCTACGGAATGCTCACCGGGCACGAGCAGGCGTTGCTGCGCCAGCTGTCGATATTCAACGGGTCTTTCACCATTGACGGCGCCATGGCGATCGTCAACATCGGTTTGCCGGACGTGCGCATGACGCTGCCGATGCTCGAAAGCCTGCTGGAAAAATCGCTGCTCGGCACCTTCGATCACAGCCAGGGCAAGCGCTTCAGGCTGCTGGAAACAACACGTCTCTACGCCCACGAAAAACTGGTGCAGTTCGATGATGTGCCACGCCTGTGCCGTGCTCACGCTCAATGGGCACTGACCCTGCTGGAACACGGCAGGCAGGATCTCGAACAACTGTCCCAGGAGCTCTGGACCCAGCGTTACGGCATAGAGGTCGATACCATTCGAGCGGCGCTCACCTGGGCCTTTTCGGCCGAGGGCGACCGCCAGCTGGGGGTCGAACTGACGCTGTGCAGCTCGCCATTGTGGCTGCGCCTGTCGCTGGTGCGCGAATACCAGGACTGGGTAAACCACGGCCTGCCCCGGCAGGTGGAAGAGGCACACATGGACCGTCGGCAGCGTATGCGTCTGCTGACCATGTCCGGCAGCATTCTGATGCTGACCTACGGCGCGGGGCAGAAAATGCGCGAGGTCTGGCAGCAAGTCAGTGAAGATGCCGAAGCGCTGGACGACTCCGAATACCGCCTGCGGGCGTTGTGGGGAAAATGGAACGACCACACCTGCAGCAACAAGCATCTGCAGGGTACGCAGGTCGCTTCGCAATTTCTGGCATTGGGCAAGGACTATCGCATTGCTGACTGCCAGTTGCTGGGCAGACGCATGCGCGCCACCAGCGCGTTCTATATGGGCGATATGAAGACGGCGCGTCAGTCTATCGAAGAAGCGCTTGGCGCCCCGCGCTCGCCGTCCTCGCACATTATCGACATGCACTTCGACCAGCGTATTGCAGCGCAGTCGCTGCGGGCCCAGGTTCAGTTGCTGATCGGCAATACCGGCCAGGCGATGGTCGCCCTGGAAACCAATGTGCAACAGGCTATTGCGCTGAGTCATCCTGCAACCCTGTGGTACACCCTGGCGATCAGTGCGATCCCGGCGACGCTGATTGCCGGTACGCTGCACAAGACGCGGCATTTCCTCAAGCTTCTCAAGCAGAGTAGCGAACGTCAGCCACTGCATGTCTGGCGCCAGCTGACCAGTTGCTATGAAAGCATTCTGGCGATCCGCGAAGGCGATGCCGCAACGGGTGTACCGCTATTGGGAGAAGCCCTGCAGCAATTGCGCAGCCACGTGGAAACGCCTCTGCATGCGATGCTGCACACCGAGTACGCATCAGGTCTGGCGGCACTCAGACTCGAACCTCTGGCGCTGGAAATTCTCGATGAGCTTCATATTGGCGCGGTGGAAAATCATGATCGCTGGTACTTGCCTGAAATCATGCGGGTCAAGGCCCAACTGATGCTCGACCAGCCACATGACTACTCGCTGGAGGATGTGCGCACCATGCTCGCTCAAGCACTGGATACGGCGCGTGAGGACGGTACGCATTTCTGGGCATGGCGTATCAACACCGACCTCAACCGTCTGACAGTGGTACGCGGCACACCCGCTACCCGCTACAGTCCGGTGGTGCACTAGAGGTCTGGTGGTGGCTGATATCAGATCAGCCGCTGCGCCACCAATGCATCGGCTACCGCCTGGAAGGTGTTTTCCGGCACCGGGTCGCCCGCCACGCTTCGTTTTGCAATCGACTCGGCAAGGTCTGCGTCGGGCCACAGGGCAATGCCCAGTGGCGCGGCGTCGGCGAGCAATGCGGCGGACTCGTGCTGTGCGGCGCGACAGACCACTATCGGCACTGGCGTTTCGCCGCGAACATACCGCACGCCCACCACCCAGCCGCCAGCGTCGCCGATCATCAATGACGCCCGCGCCAACCCGAGTTTGGTCGCCAGGGCCTGCATTTCGCGCCGTTGGCGCTGACGTTCGCGCTTGATCATCGGGTCGCCGTCGACGTCCTTGCGTTCGCGTTTCTGCTCGCTGTGGCTCATTTTCATGTCACGACCAAACAGCCAGCGCTGCATCAGCACATCCACCGCACCGACCAGCAGAAACGCCGTCAGCACGGTGAACACCAGCGGTTTGAGGACCAGATAAAACGTCGACTCAATGCAGCCCTCACCACAGCGCGACGACTCCATTAGCGCTTGCAGGGCCTGACGCCCTACCACGTAGAACGCCAGCCCCAGCAGTACCACCTTGACCAGCCCCTTGAGAAACTCGATCAGGTTGCGCATTGCAAAAATGCGTTTGAAACCTTCGGCCGGGTTGATGCGTTTGATGTCCGGCTGAATGGGCTCCACCGAAAACACTACCCCACGCATCGTCACGATGTTGGTCAGAATCACCGCCGCGACCGTTACCGCCACCACTGGCAAGGTAATGCCGATGACGATCTGCTCGGCATGGTCGAGCAGCCGCGGCCAGACGTCGTTGAAGGGCTCGATGTAGATCAATGCCGCGAGGTCAATCAACGCCTCGACCTGCGCCCGCGCCTTGGGCAGCAGCACCGAAATACACAACGTACACAGCAGAATGACCATGCCGGAGACCAGGTCCTGGCTTTTCGCGACCTGACCCTTCTTGCGCGCATCACGCAGCTTCTTGTCCGTGGCCGGCTGGCTTTTTTCCTCGCTGGATTCGCCCATCAGCCGCCCTCGACCGCGAGCGCCTTGAGCACTTCGATGGTGCCTCGGAACTGCGCCAGTTGATCGATCATCACCGGGATCAGAAAGCCGATATAGACCACCATCAACACCGAGAAAAACAGGTTCTTGACCGGTAATGAAAGGTCAAAAATATGCAGGCTGGGGGCCATGCGTGACAGGTAGGCCAGCATCAGGTCCGTGATCAGCATGGCGATCAGCAACGGCGCGACCATCAACACACCGATGCGCATCACCTGGTCGAGAATCGCCAGAATCGACGTCAACGCCGCGCTGCTGAACAGCGGTGTGAATTCGGTCACCGGCCAGAGCTGATAGCTGTGGTAGTAGCCGTCGACCATCAGAATGAAGCCGCCGGACATGAAAAAAAGTGTGATCAGCATGACCGTGAGCAAGGTCGCCATCACGCTCGCCTCCCCCTGCCCGAGCGGGTCAACCAGTTGTTCCATGGTCGACCCACGCTGCAGGTCGATCAGTTCGCCTGCCACCTCGGCGGCCCAGAACGGGATGCCGAACAACAGCCCGATCAGCAACCCGATCAGCAATTCCTTGATCATCAATCCAGCCAGAAAGAACCCGCTGTGCTCGGGCATGGAGGTGAACGCGGAGAAAACGGGAAGGATCATCGGCACCGAGATGGCCACTGCCACGCAACCACGAATCATCCCGGTCAGGCCCAGACGGTTGAATGCCGGCGTGATGATCACCACGCCCATGGCCCGCGAGGCAGCCAGCGACGTCGAACTGATCACCGGGTAGGCAATTTCGATGAACGCGTTGGTCAGATCAGCGCCCATGGCTGTTCAACGCGTCCACAGCGGGAAATTGTCCAGCACCTGATTCCCCAGCTCCGCCACTTGCCCCGCCAGCAACGGCCCGACGAATACGATGACCAGCAGCACGCCTACCAGCTTGACCACCTGCGGCAGGGTCTGGTCCTGAATCTGGGTCAGCGCCTGCAGCAGTCCCACGCCCAACCCCACCACAATCGCCACGATCAGCGCTGGCGCGGAAAGCAGCAGCACAGTCATCAGCGCCTGATTCATCAGCGACAGAAATACGTCCTGACCCATGACTTCAGCCCCCGTAGCTTAAAATCAGCCCATGCATCAGGCGTGACCAGCCACTGAGGGCCACGAACAGGAATATCTTCAGCGGAATTGAAATCAAGGTGGGCGAAACCATCGACATGCCCATGGCCATCAAAACGTTGGACACCAGCAGATCGACGACCAGAAACGGGATGTACAGTAAAAAGCCGATCTCGAAGGCCCGGGTCAGCTCGGAACTGACGAATGCCGGGATCAGCACCACCAGGTCATCATCGCGCAGGTCGGCACGTGCCTCCGGAGACCAGATGGTTTCGGTCGCCTGCACGAAAAATCCACGCTCGCTTTCGTTGGCGAACTTCGACAGATGTGCCTGCAAGGGCGGTCGCAAGGCGCTGCCCAATTCCTCGAGCTGCTGAACGTTCTGCAGACTCAGATCGCGGCCCTGCACCTGCCGATACATGTCGCCGATCAGCGGTGTGGTGACGTAGACCGACAGGATCAGCGCGATGCCGTAAAGCACCAGGTTCGGCGGTGTCTGCTGTACGCCCAGAGCATTGCGGATCAGGAACAGCACCACAGAGATCTTCATGAAACCGGTCAGGGTCACCACGGCCAGGGGAATCAGTCCGATGGTGGCAACGACCAGAATGATCTCGATCAAATTCGGCTGGTAACCGTTCATGAGCCGCTGAAGCCAAGCAGGCGCACGCCCAGACCATCGCCGATGGTCACCAGTTCGCCGCGACCGACGCGGCGACCGTTGACCATCAGGTCCACTTCGTCATGCGCCTGGCCGGTAAAGGGCAGAACGCTGCCAGGGGCCATTTCGCGCAACTGCGCAAGGGTCAGCTCCACGCTGCCCAACTGACAGATCAGGGTCAGTGGCAACTCGTCCAGCGAGGCATCCAGATCGGCATCGGCGCTCATTTCACTCATCGGATCATTCCTGTCAAAGGGGTACGGAGAAAATGCAGGGCTGCCGGGACGTAACGCGCCTTGCCAGACCAGCGTGTCGCCCTGGCGTCTGACGACGGTCTGGCAGTGACGTCCCAGCCGCAGCAGCACCTGCGCATCGGTCAGGGTGTCGAGCATCACCACATCGCCCGGCAACAGGCTGCGCAGTTCGGCGTGAGTCAACGGCGCCTGCCCGGCTTCGACACTCAACGCCAGACGCAAGGCTTGCAGCGGGTCGCGCGTAACTGCGCAGTGCTGCTCTAGCAGCGTGCTCACCCGCTGGGCGCTCGCGGCGTCGAAATGGATTTTCAACGCCTGTGCCGGCTGATCACCGGCGCGTACCTCGACGGCGACCTTCAGGCTTTTATTCCGTTGGTCGAACGTGCATGGCACTACGCGCAGAGGCTCGCCCAACAGCCCTTCCAGCGGCTCGATCCAGCTCAACCAGGCCTGTTCCAGCAGCAATGCGTCAGCGTCGGTATCGATTGCCGCGCCGGGCTGCCAGCCCAACCCCGAGAGCTCAAGCAGCCGCAGCGGGATATTCAGTTCGATCCGATGCTCGCCGAGCGCGATGGCCACACGCACCGGCTGCCGGCACTCGCCACTCGCGCTGGCCCACAGCACCTGCACCGCTTGCCCGCCCAGCAGCACCGGCCAAGGCGCCCGGGCGCGGTGCAGCCGGTTGTGCAGGTCCAGTACCTCACGGTCGAACTGCGCCAATCGCGCCTTGAGCGCCTCGCGGCACGACGGATCCGCAGCAATGGGGCCGGCATACATCGTCATGGCTCGGTTCCTGATGTCAGGACAGATGTCACAGCAGTTGCAGCGGTACTGCCAGGCGCTGCCGGCTGATCGGCTTCGTCACGCTGTTCGGCCAGACGTGCATCACTTTGCACGCGCTGCTCCACCAGGCTTTGCCAGGCTTTGGTTTTCTGTTGCTGCTCCCTGTGCACTTGCCTGAGGCGCTCGCGGGCCTGCTCTTCGGTCTCAAGCGACAGGGCCACGGCATCAGCATCGGCCTGCAACGCCACACGTTCATCATCCAGCTGCTGCAGGCGCTCCTGTGCCGCTCGCCAGGCACTGACCGACAGCCCCTCGCTGAACCGGCCATACGCCTGCTCGGCTTCCTGAACGAGCTTTTCCCGGTGCAGACGCAAGGCTTCACGAGCCTTTTCGAGCTCGCTGTTAGCCTCACGGCAGCGTTCACGTTGTGCGGCAAGACGCGCTGTGGCGCGCTGCTCACGCAGCACGCGCAGGGCCTGCAAACTGTGCAAGTCAGCCGTTTTCATAAGTCTTTTCCATGGCAAATGCCGTTCGGCATCGAAGGAGAACATGCATGCGATCAGTCATCACAGCGAGACGTACCCAGGGTGCGCAATCAACGCTCGAATTCATGCCAGCACCTTGCGCATCTGCGTCAGGGTCAATTCCAGACTGTCATGCTCGGTGGCGGGCTGACGCAGAAAGGCCTCGATGTCCGCGTGGCGGGCAATCGCCTCATCGGCCAGCGGGTCGCTGCCGGCCGCGTATTCACCCACCTGAATCAACAGCTCGATCTCCTGGCGCCGGGCGATGAGCTCGCGCATCCGCGAAGCCAGTTGCCGGTGTTCTGTTGTCGCGATGTGGTCCATCAGGCGGCTTCGGCTGCGCAGTACGTCGATTGCCGGAAAATGATCACGCTGTGCCAGATCGGCGCTCAGCACGATGTGGCCGTCGAGAATGGAACGGGTTTCCTCAGCCACCGGGTCCATGCTCGCATCACCTTCGGTCAGCACGGTATACAGCGCCGTAATGCTGCCTGATGGTCCAGGGCCGGCGCGCTCCAGCAGACGCGGCAACGCCGAGAAAAACGACGGCGGATAACCGCGCCGGGTCGGCGGCTCACCCACCGCCAGACCGAGCTCACGCTGAGCACGGGCGAAGCGGGTCAGGCTGTCCATCAACAGCAGCACGCTGCGGCCCTGGTCGCGATGATATTCAGCCTGGGTGGTCGCCACATAAGCCGCCCTGACCCGCTCGGCGGCAGGCCGATCCGAGGTGGCCACTACGGCCACCGTGCGCGCCCGCGCCGTGGCATCCAGCTGACCCTCCAGCAGTTCACGCACTTCACGTCCACGCTCGCCGATCAGGCCGATGACGATCACATCGACATTGCTGTTACGCACGATGCTGGCCAGCAGTGAGGACTTGCCCACCCCTGGCTCGCCAAAAATACCCATGCGCTGGCCCTGCGCCAGCGTCAACAGGCTGTCTATGGCGCGTACCCCAAGCGAAAGTGGCTTGACGATGCGCTGACGACTGAACGGCGCGGGTGGCTCGGCATGCAATGGGTAACTTTGCAAGCCGCTGGCAACTGCTGGTGCAGGCCCGTCGAGAAACTCGCCCATCGGGCTGATGACCCGGCCCAGCAAGGCATCGCCGACCTGCACGCCCAACGCCTGGCCGGTAGCGATGATCTGGGTCCGGGTCGACAACCCTTCCATGGAACCGATCGGCGACAAAATCGCGTCATCCTCATCGAACCCGATCACTTCGGCCGACAACTCTCGTCCGTTTCCCGGGTCGCGCAACACGCACAGCTCGCCAATCCGCACCCCGGCCACACTGGCGCGCAACAACACACCGCGAATGCTGCGCAAGGTGCCGCGCATCGGTCTGGGCTGGGCGAGCTGCAAGCGCCGCTGAAGATCGGGCAGCAGCGTGATCAGGGCCTCATTCAACAAGCATCCCCTTCTGCCAATGGCAGCAGCGCACGCCGCAGGTTGTCCAGTTGCGCATCCAGCCCGAGTTCAACGGAGCCCGCCGGGCTGCCCAGCCGCGCCTGACCGGCTGCCAGCTGATCGTCACCGACGACACTCAGCGACTTCAGCGCCGGCGGCGCCTCGTGGGCCAACCGTCGACGCAACGCTTCGACGTCGGCACGCGGCACATACAGCGTCAGCGCCTGATCCTGACGAAACGCCGACAGTGCCTCTGCGGTGCAGCGTAGCAGGCGTTCGTGGTCATCCAGCTCGCCCAGCACCTGCCGGGCAATCCCCAGCGCCAGTTCAGCCAGCGAGCTTTCCAGCCCGGCCAGGTATCGCTCGACCCCGGCGCTGGTCTGTGCCAGCAACGCTGCGACCTGCTCGGCGCCGTCCTGACGGGCGCGCTCGAAACCTTCGGCACGGGCCTGCTCCAGCCATTGCGCGCTGTTCTCGCGAACCGACCGCGCCTCCTGATGAGCGGCCTCGACGAAGGCGTAGCCGTCGATCCAGCGAGCCGCTTCGGCAGCGCGCACGATCCGTGATGCGGGTCGGGTGGGCAGATCACTCATGGTCGTCGCTCCCGGTCAGCAGACGGGCAACGGTTTGCACCACCGTCACCTGTCGTTCATCGCCTGGCTGAGGCTGATTTTGCGCAATGTCGAGGCGCAGGCGCAGCCAGGCTTGCAGTTCGATGGGTTGGGCCTCGAGCCAGGCGGCCACGCAGCACGCACCATCGCGATCAATGGCCTGGACGAGTTCGACCGGGGTGCGCAGCAGGTTGGCGGCCCCGGCCAGGTGGCGCTGGGCAAGTGCCAGTGAAAAAGCATCATCCCCCAGCGCCTGGCGGTACTCACTGACCACATCACCCCGAATCTCGCGACTCAGCGTGGCGGCATGCCAGACCGCGCCACACAAGCGCGGCAGACGTGCAAAATCTTTGTCGGTCAACAGCAGCACCGCCAGGTCATCCTGCGCTGGCTGTTCCAGTCGCGGCAGCGGGTGCAGCTTGAAATGCGCATTCAACAGTTGCTCGAAGCGTGTCGCAAAACGCGATGAATCGCGCAGCGAAGCCAGCGTGGCTGGATCGACACCGCGTTGCAGGCACTCGGCCAACCAGCGTTCCCTGACAAACGTCAGAGGCCGCTCGACGAGTGCCTGCCACTGCTCGCTCTGCGCAGCAGTCATGGTGCATCACTCAATACATAAGTGCCCTCGACCCGGCGACGTTGCCAGAACTGACGACTCAGCAATCCGGCAAGCACCAGCGCGATCAGCAACAGACTGCCGAACAGCCAGCGCGCCGCCGGAACATCATCCTCCAGCATCCACAGCCCGAAGAAGCTCGCCAGTTGCGGCTGCGCGCCGGCCTTGTCAGGGACCGCTGCCTTGATGGCGGTCACCGACACACCGTCGTAGCCCAGCCCGGAAATACCATTGGCGACCAGGGTCTTGATCTGCGGTATCAGCACGTTGATGTCGGTGCGCGGGTCGTAGCGCACCAGCACCGAGGCCGAGGACGGCGAAATCACCCGCTTGAGCAGGTCATTGTCCGGCAGCACCACATGCACCCGCGCGGACAGAATGCCGTCGATCTGCGAAACCGTGTGTGACAATTCTTCGCTGAGCGCATAGACCATCTGGGCGCGCTCCTGTACTGGCGAGGACACCAGGCCATTGCCCTTGAACACCTCGCCCATGTTGGAGAAGCTCTGCCCCGGCAAGCCGGCATCGTCCAGCGCTGCCATGGCCTCGGCGAAACGCTTTTCGTCGACCATGACCTTGAGCTGGCCGTTGTCCTGCACCTTGCGCGACGCCGGTATGCCGTCGCGCAGCAACACAGCCAGCATGGCGTTGGCTTCCCGCTCGCCAAGGTTGGTGTAGAGATCGATGTCGCAGGCCTGCAACAGGCTGGCAAGCGTGGCCACGATCAGCAGGCGCAGGACACGGCAGCGTTTGGACATGATTCATTGACCTTTGAGAAGGGTGTTGGCGGAACCGGATATCTGAGTCGCCCCGCGCACCACCATCTGGGTTTCGATGGAGTAGTCGAACATCCGTCCCAGCGACTGCACGATCTGATCGACCTGCGGCCCACCGACTTTGCCGGTCGTCTGAGCAGCGCTCGCAGCGGCTGTCGGCGGCTGACTGGCTGCCTGCGGCGCGCTGCCCTGGGTCAAGGCGTCGGCGCGCTGGGAGAACTGCCGAGAGCGGTCGATAAAGCCGTCCAGCCGCTCCATCAGGTTGGTGCCGATCTGATGCGGGCTGGCGCCCTGCGGCATCCCCTTGGACGTCTCGGCCATGTGTTCGAAGAGGTTCTGCGAAGCCTGCGGCCCCGCGCCTCCTCCCGGCGACGGCAAGGCAGCCGCCGCCGGTGACGCAGCTAGATTCACAGACATGGTCGTACCCTATTCGGAGTCGTCATCGGACTGGGCTTCGTTCAGCATTTCCTGAGCTCGCGGCATGATGATGAACTGCCCGCCGATGGTGACGGCCTGAGTGATCAGCGCTTCGTTGAACTCACTGTCGCTGGAGGCCTGTTCGGCGTTCTCGACGGCGGCGTTGAAACGCGATTCCTGACTGGAAACATTGACGTCGACATTGCTATCTACGGAGTTGACGGACATGGTTAGTGCTCCTTTTGGGGTTACTGACGGTCGGTGGCGACTTGAGTGACGACACCGCCTCGAAACACCCGCACACCGCGTTCGCGCACCACGGGTGCGGCCTCGGCGACAGGTTGACGATCCACGTGCTGCTGAATCTGCGCCAGATAAGCTGGCGGTCCGGACACGAACAGGCTGTCGTTGTCCGGGCTGACACGACTGGACATAGGCTGGCCGGAGACCTGCAAACGGGCCAGGTAGTCCTGCAACTCTTGCAGCTGCGCGCCTTGCAGGTCGAAAACCCGCGTACCGACCTCATCAGCGCCCGCGATGTGCAGAACGTTGCCATCGAAATACCAGCTCAACTGATTGGCATCGCACAGGCGGCCAAGAAACTCTCCAGCCGTTTCCCCGCGTACCGTACCGCGGGCATTGCCGCGTACCTTGTCGGAGAACACCACGATCAGGTCGAGGTTCTGCGCGAATTCGGTGAGTGCACCGCGAATATCCTGGTCGACCAGCACATAGGCATAAGGCTCGGCGAACCACTCGGGTTCACGCTCCGGCGCCGCGTTCAACGCACCGGGCAGCGAGCACAGCAGAATCACCAACAGCCTTAGCGCGATGCGCCACTCAGCCTTGAACAACGGCATGGCACCCTCCCTGCCGGTTGCGGCGCTGCCACGAGCGCCGGCCCGCAGCGACGCGAAAATCCATGCTCAAAAAACGGTCGCAATTCAGCGCCGGGGCTATAAACTGGCGCTCGCCCGCAAAGGCCGTCGACGGCTGAATTGCCTCGCCCCGTCCCCTTTCACAAGAGCCTTGTCCATGCCACCTCGTTCCGTCTCCACGTTGTTGTTGCTCGGCTGCCTGACCTTGACGGCGTGCACGACCCAGCCCAAGACCGATGCCAGCTACGACCGCTTCATGCAACTGGCCGCCGACCTGGAAAAACGCGGCGACTCGACGACGGCGGCGTCGTTCTATCAGCGCGCCACGCAACAGCCTGAAGCCGGCGTCGAATCGTGGCGCAAACTCGGTGCCGCGCTGCTTGCCAGCAACGACACACGCGGCGCGGAGCGGGCCTACCAACGTGCGCTGGAGCTCAAGGCCGATGACCCTGAAGCCTTGTTGGGCCTGGGCACCGCACAGTTGCGTCAAGGCAAGCTGCAACGCGCCGTCACCGTGCTCAATCAGGCCGCCACTGCCTTGCAGCAGCCGCAGGCGTGGAACCGACTGGGCATCGCCTACATCCTCAGCGGCGAAGCGGACAAGTCCCAGAGCGCCTTCAATAGCAGCCTTCGTCTGGCACCGAGCGATCTGGACACCCGCTGCAACCTGGCCCTTGCCTATGTGCTGGGTGACGACAATAAGAAGGCCCTGGAAACCATTGACAGCGTTAGCCAGTCGCCGCTGGCGCAACCCCGCCACCAGCGCAATCAATTGCTGGTGATGGTGCTCGCCGGTAAAGAGAAAGACCTCAAAAGCATGACCTTCGACGACATTCCCAAGGCCGAGCGCAGCAAACTGATCGCCGAGGCTCGACGCATCAAGGCAATACCCGACCGTGCCGAACAGGCACGCGAATTGGGGCTGGTCGACGCTCGCTGAAATCATCGCGCCTCCCGAGTGTCGGTGTTGGCCTGCTGCTCCGCCTGACGGCGGCGCAGTTCTTCGCGGTCATAGCCATCGATGTACACCTGCGCGGCCCTGCCCACCGGGGCTGCCATGACCGGACCGGTGCTACGGCCCTGCACCACGTCCGAGCGCTGCTCGACCATCTGCAACAGAATCAGATTGCTGGCGCAGCCCGGCGGCAGCAGCGGCTGAAAATCTTCCCCTACGCCAATGTCGTCCTGCGCAGCGGGCTGCATGCACGCATCCGGCACCAGTTCCACGCGACCATCGGCGCGCGTCACCGCCGTATAACCCGGCGAATAGCTCACCGGATCCAGGTGGGTCTTGCAGCCTGCCAGCAGGCACAGCGTCATCAGAATCGGCAGGCGTGGCATGTTTGAAATGAGGTTCATGGCCGGTTCCTGTCAGTTCATGTAAAAGCCGAACGCGCCGCCACTGCGAGGGCCGGACGCTGCAGTGGTGGCGGCGCGCTGCTTGTCCAACGGGGTGGCGGCCACACGTTCCTTGACCGGTTCGACCAGATAAGGGGTGATCAGAATCACCAGTTCGGTCTCGTTGCGCTGAAAGCGTTTGGAGCGAAACAGACTGCCGAGAATAGGCATGTCGCCCAGCATCGGTACCTTGTCCATGTCCTGACTGCTCTCGCGCTGGAACAGCCCGGCAATGGCGAAGGTCTGGCCGCTGCCGACTTCCACGCGGGTGTCGGCACGTCGCACACGGAACGAAGGCACCTGGTAACCATTGACGTCCAGCGTGGTGGTGCTCATCAGGCTGCTGACTTCAGGACGCACTTGCAGGGCAATACGGCCGTTGGGCAGCAGCGTCGGGCTGAACAACAGCGAGACGCCGTAAGGCTTGTATTCGATACCGACCACTTCACGGTTGACGGGCACCGGTACGGCCACTTCACCACCCGCCAGAAAGCTCGCCGTCTGCCCGGTCATCGCCGTGATGTTCGGTTCTGCCAGCACCTCGAGCACGCCATTGTTTTGCAACGCCTCGAGCATCGCATCGATGTTGACGTTACCCGAGGTGAGCCCGGCGCTGATCACGTTTGACGCACCGCTGGCGGCATCGGCAGCCAGACTGCCACCGGTCAGCAGACCAAACGAAAAAGTGCCGTTATTGAACAGCGCATTCCAGTTCACGCCATAGCGCAGCAGTTCGGAGCGGGAAACTTCAGCGAAGCGCACACGGATGTTGACCTGTGCCGAGCCTGCGTAAGTGGCGCTGTTGACCGTCGACTGAAAGTTCTGGCCCTCGGTGCTCAGCAAGGCATTCAGGTCGGTCGCTTCACCGACATCCTGGACGGCGCCGCTGGCGATCACACGGCTGCCGCTGGCATTGATGCGCGCCTGACTCTGCGGGTGCAACGCCTTGAGCGGGCGGCTTACCGCTGCCGTGCCGCTGCTCACGGCGAGGCTCAGGGTCGCGGTTTCCCGCCCCTCGCTGTCCAGCGCGATCAGGCTGGTCTGCCCGGCTGTTTTGCCGAACACGTAAATCACACCGGGCGATACCACTTGCAGATCGGCAATGCCTGGCTCTGCGACCATGACCGAGTCCACCGGTGCCGAAAAATGCAGAACCCGCCCTTCGCCAATCGCCAGGTCAACGGTGCCCTTGGCGCCTTTGGCGATGGTTTCGGCGTTCGCACCGCCAGCGATGAGCAAGGCACTGAGCGCCAGAAACAACAGACGAATTACAGAAGCTGAACAGATCATGAGGCAGTCGCCAGAGAGGTGGCCGCGTCAGCCTTGGGGGCCGGGCGCGCAGTGATATCAGTCAGGCTGACAGTGCCGACCGCTTGAAGGTTGTATTCGCTGGCCAGCTCGCGATACGACAGCACAGGCAACTGCAGCTCGCCACGCAGGATGATGCGGCGCAGGCCGCGACGCAGCTCGGGGTGTACCAGCAATACCGTCGACTCATCTTCGGGCAGCACATCGCACAGGCGCCGCAACTGTCCAAGTACGGTCCGTCCGATGTCATCGGGCAGCGCGTCACGATTTCTGTCCTGGCGGCCCAACGCGGTACGCAATTTTTCTTCGAGGGCAGGGGCTAGCACAAATGCGCTGATCACCCGGTTGCGATCGGCATACTGGTGGCTGACCTGACGCGCCAGCGCTGCGCGCAGATGTTCAGTCAGACGCCCGGCGTCGGCTTCGCGACCGCCCCACTCCACCATCGCCTCCAGCAATCCACGGCGGTTGCGTATCGACACACCCTCGGCAACCAGCAGCCGCAATACTTCGGCAATACGTTGCAGCGGCAGGATGCGTAACGCTTCCTTGACCAGTTCTGCGTACTTGCCTTCAAGCTGCTCCAGCATCACGCGAGTTTCCTGAATCCCCAGGAAATCTGCAGCATAGCGACGCAAGGTGCGTTCCAGCGTGGCGCGCAGGATTTCATCGGCGAACAGAAAGCCGATGCCTGCCTCCTGCAACTGATCGGCATGCTCGCGCGCTACCCAACGACCGGGACGCGAACTGATCGGCGAAGGGGCTTCGAAGGGCTCCACGGAGATAAGTTGTGCATGCAGCGGATCATCCTGCAGCAGCAGCGATGTGGCACTGAATTCACCTTCGCAGACGGGTACGCCTTCCAGTTCGACCTGAAAGCGATCTGCCGCCATCGAGCGGTCCAGGTAGACGTCCGGCACCGGCACCTCGACCCCCAGATCCGTGCGAATGTCGTGACACATGGCTTCGATGCGCTGGCGTAGCGGCTGCAGGGGCGCTACCTCGGCCAACCCTGCGCCGATGCTCAACAGTACCTGAGTGTCGCGGGGACGCTCGGCTTCCTCCAGCGCGGCGACTGGCTCGGGTTCAGTCGCCGACGCTTGTTCAGGTTGCTCGACCTCTGTAGTGGGCAGGCTGGCCCGATGCTGACGCCGCCAGAGGAAAAATGCGCTGCTGCCAAGCAGAGCCGCCAGCACGACGAATACCGGCATGGGGAAGCCGGGCAGCAGCCCGACGCCAAACAGAATCAGTGCGGTAAGCCCCAGCGCCCGATGGCTGGCCCCCAGTTGCCTGACGATCTCGGTGCCCAGGTCGCGTTCTTCGCCATCGCTGTTGACCCGTGTCACCACGGTGCCCGCAGCCACTGAAATCAACAACGCCGGAATCTGCGCGATCAGACCATCGCCGACGGTCAGCAGCGAATAGGTATGCGCCGCCTCGGCGAACGGCATGCCACGCTGAACCATACCGATCATCATGCCGCCCAGCAGATTGACGAACAGGATCACCAGCCCGGCAATGGCATCGCCCTTGACGAACTTCATGGCACCGTCCATGGCCCCGAACATCTGGCTTTCCCGCTCCAGGCGCGAACGACGGCGTCTGGCCTCGGCCTGATCGATGTCACCGTTGCGCAGATCGTTGTCGATGCTCATCTGCTTGCCCGGCATCGCGTCAAGGGTAAACCGTGCAGCGACCTCGGCGACCCGCTCGGCACCTTTGGTGATGACTACGAATTGCGCCACGGTGATGATCAGAAACACCACCAGCCCGACCACGACCTGGCCTGCGATCACAAAGTCGCCGAACGCCTTGACGATATGACCGGCATTGCCATCCAGCAGGATCAGACGCGTCGTGGTGATCGACAGCGAAAGACGAAACAGGGTACTGAGCAGGATCAGCGGTGGCAGTGCCGAAAATTCCACCGAATGATTGATGTAAAACGCGACGATCAGAATCAGCAGGCTGAGCGCAATGTTCAGAGCAATCAGCGCGTCCACCAGGTAAGTGGGCAGCGGTATGATCATCATTGCGATGGCCATGAGCATGAACGCGACGATGATCACATCGGTGCGTTTCGAGGCAATCTCGGCCAGCCGGTTGAGGCGGTTCATGAGGGTCATTGCGCGGCCCTCCGGGCATCCAGATAACGTCTGAAACACTGACGCGCTTCGTCCCTGCGACCGGCTTTCCACAGCGCCCGGCTACGCAACAGAATCAGCGACGCACTCTCGCCCTGCTGCTCGACCAGACGGTCCAGTGCAGCGAGCGCCCTGTCAGCATCTCCGCTGTCAGTGAACGCCAGAACCAGGCTGTGCAACAGCGCGGTGTCAGTCGGCGCCAGCTGGATGGCGATCAGCAGCATCACCAGCGCCCGCTGAGGCTGACCACTGCGGCGGTACAGATTACCGAGCCCGGTTAACAGCTCGACACATTCGCGATCCTGGGCTGCACTCATGGCTGCACCTCGGCACGCTGCTGTTCAAGCAAGAGACGCAATTCGATTTCCTCTCGAATCACCTCTTCAGCCAACTCGCGGATTTCCGGTTCTGCATCCAGCGCCGGCAGCACTTCATCAAGCACGTAGCGCAATACCTGCAACGAGCGCGCCGGGCCAAACAACGGCGCGCCGACACCAGCGGCCTGCTCGGTCTGTTCAAGCTCGCCACGCAGTGAGCGACGGACCTTGCGCTCGCGTTGATCCAGCAGCGCTTCGAATCGCGTGCCCTGTCTTGGCTGCGTCGGCGCGACACGCTCGACAGCTGGCAAGGACGCCGGAGAAGTCGGGGTAATGGGCCGCAGGTCGACTTTCATAATGTGAAGGCAAACCGTTCCTGACCACGCACCAGACGCACCTGATCACCTTCGATACTTTCCAGCGTCCAGTCGTCCGCCAGCATCGCGCCGGGATAGACGCGCTTGCCATGCTCGTCGATGACATATGGGTTGCGTCCGAACCAGACGGCTTGCAGGCGCACACGTGGCGTCGCAACCGCTGCGCTCACCTGAACGTTGGGGGTCAGGACGATGCGCTGGCCAAAACGGCTGTCGAAGTCGCGCTGAACCCTTAGCCAGCTGCTTTTAAGATCAGCGGGATAACTGCCTGCCACACTCAACTGACCGTCCTGCTCGTGGACACGCAATTGACCAAGCCTGGCGTCGCGCAGTGCCTGATCCAGCCAGTTCCGGGCTTCGGACAGCGTTGGCATGGAGACGTCGACAGGCACTGCGGCCACACCGACGGCGCCACGATGCGCCGCAGCCTCTGGCGGCGCGCGAAACGCAAATGCAGTAGCGCATGTCACCAGCAGCAACAGCGCACCCAGCATCGGCAACTTGAATGCATGCAGTGTACGGGGTGCGGCGGATGAGGCTTTTGCAGGTCGGGTGCTGCGCAGACGCAAGCGGCTTTGGCCGAGCGTCAGCTCGACGGGCAACCCGAGTCGCTGCCCATGCCCCTCGGGGATAAGCAGACGCTTGCCAAGCGCATCCAGTGCGGTCACATCACCGCCCAGCGCCTCAATGGCAACGAGATCATCGGAAAAGCGCAGGCGCGCATGCTGAGCAGCGATATCGGCATCGCCCAGCACCAGATCGGCCATAGCGCCACTGCCGATTGTATAGACCGGCTTGTCGAGCGTCAGGGCAACGCCCTGGTGCAAGCCGTGGAGAATTTCGAGCGATGCCACGCCATTATCCTGCTCGGCAGCATCTGGCGTTGCGCTCAATGAAATCAGGGCTGTCATGATCGAGTCACCACCGTGTGATTTACCGGAAACGGCACGTCAGAGCCGGGTAAAGCTGTCGATCGAAAGACGTTGTGCAAATCATGCAAGAAGCGAGTGTGGGCGGCAGCGCCGCCGCCCACACCACGACATCAGTTCTGAGGACGTTGCTTGGTAGCGTCCAACTCTGCCTTTTTGGCAGTGGAGATTTCAGTGATCTTGGCCGACTTCTCGATAGCCATGTCAAAGGTAGCGGACATCTTTTCGATTGCCGCGTCCGAATTGCCGGAGCTTACCGGTGCAGTCTCACTCATGTTGTTTCTCCTTGCTTAGAGGGGGAAGTTTCAACTGCCAAGAGGCAGAGCAATATGCCATCACTGAACAGTGAGTCCGGGACTGTTACTTGATGATCCCAACGAGCAGCGTGTTCACTGTTCCGCCAGATCGATACTACGCAAGGAGGATTAACGGATGCTGTGAAAAGTTGTGAAATTGGTTTTCACAACCCGTTAAAACAATTAACCAACAATGATATCAAAATGATATTTATTACTGCATTATTTCTGGCAAGACAAAGTTTTTATGTGTCCGCCGAACCGAAGGCGCCGTACTACGTGCCCTACAGGCATACGATTTGATACTCGACAAGCGTGTGAAACGTTGTGAAAACGCAGGCATTGATCTTCCTTATCGCCCGCCAAGTGTTAGTGTCTGCTCATTAAGCTCACTGACCGGACATTCGTAAAACGAGAACCCGTTCAAACTATAGAAGTGTGAACTCGTTTTAACCACGCCCTGTGCAAGATGTTTGAAACTGCATCGTCGCCACCGCGTATTGCCTGAATATCGAGGCTGCTGCGCAACACATGGCGATTTTAGCGATCGGTCGAAGTACCCCCCTCCAACGGCCAATCGCATTGACTGCCCACAACAGGAGTTACCCGCCATGTCGACGTCAACAGTCAGCCCGACACCCTCCCCCAGCTCTGCTCCGGGGGGGAACGCAAACATCCGCTTCAATCAGGTGCTGCAATCGAGCAACCGCAGCAGCACCTATCGTCCTGCCAGCGCGACCGAAAAAGCGCCTGCGCTGGGCGATTATGCATCCATAGAAAAGCCGGGCACTGTCGCAGCCGATACGGTTCGCTATGTGACCGAAAAAGGTGATCACGTTCTGGTCTACCGGTCCACCAGCCCGGCGCTTTACCAGCAAGTGGTAGCGGATCAACCCAGGCTTGCCGGCTTCAAGACCAGCGTGACGCAGGGCTACAAGCCGGCTGCGGCAGATGCCGAGGCGCCACCGAACCTCGGTGGCTACCTGCGCATCGGCGCACCGGACGAAATGGGGCCGGGCCTGATTCGCTATGAGGCCGCCGACGGCAGCAAGATCATGGTATCGCAACAGGACAACCCGGAATTGTTCAAGCAGGTCGCGTCGGATTTCAAGTCGCTTTCCGGCATAAACAGCAGCCAGCAGGATGGCTATCGGGCGGCTGACGCGGATGAAAAAATCCCCGCCAAACTGGGCGATTTCGCAGAAGTCGGTCCGGTCGACGAGGTCGGACCGGGTGTGATGCGCTTCGTTGACCGGGATGGCAACAAGATTGTGGTGTCAGGGCGCGACAACCCCGAGCTGTACGCTGCCGCCAAAGATGCCTACAACTCGCTGACCGGCCTGAGCAAAAGCGAGTCGGAAGGTTATCGCCGCGCGGGTGACAACGAAGTCTGGCCGCCCGTGTTCGGCACCACCGTCGGCCCGCTGAACGAGGCCGGCCCTGGCACCATTCGCTATGAACACAACGGCGAAAAAGTGGTGGTCGCCCGTGATGACAATCCCGGCCTGTTCAAGTTTTTGACAGGGCTGCAAAGCGTCGTTTCAGACCCCGAAAAAAGCGCAGCGCTGGAAAAGGCGGTCAATGAAGGACAACTCCTCGCCGACGGCAACACGCCTTTACCGAGCCTTAACGACATCACCGAGTTCAACTGGATACCCGGCCAGGAAGGCAGCCAGATCAGCTACAAGAATCAGAGCGGCGAAGTGATTGTCGTGACCCAGGCACTGACCCCCGATCTGTTCGACAAGGTCACCTCGCTCAAGGACGCTTGGGACAAGATCAACAGCAGCCGCGAAGAAGGCTACACGTTGGCAGGCCCCAACGACTTTCTGAAAAATCAGGACATCACCATCGGTTCGCCAGACGAGCTGGGTTCGGGGCTGATCCGCTTCGAGAACGACGACGGCAAGTTCATCGTCTCCAAGGACGCCAGCCCCCAGCTGTATGACGACGTGGTGCAGAAATGGAATGAGCTGGGCACCGGCAATATCAGTGAAACCCGCAGTCGGCATAACCTGCCCGGTGCGTCCGAAGTTGACCTCATGGGTCAGAATACCGGTGTGAAGGCTGACAAGGATGACGAAAAATCCGAAGAACTGAATGTGGGCGAGCTGGCGACCAAGGAACTGCTCGACCAATACCGCGAAGGCGTAAAAAACGGTGATATCCCCAAGGACGATCCGCGCGCCAAACTGGTCCGGGCCATCGAAGCGCAGGCCGCCTACGACAACGGTCGCGGCCTGACCGGGTACGAGGAGGCACAAGGTGCGTTCGGCGGCACCTGGCGAGAGTTCGACAGCAAGCAGACTCAGCTGAGCTCGGCGGATATGCACGACATCATTGACGGTGGCAAGCTGCAGGAGCAGCTGACTACGCTGTTCTCCGACCCTACGGTGCAGCAGGATTACCAGAGCAAGCTGACCGATGCCGTGAACAAGGTGCCCAACAAGGACGAGATCAAGCAAAAACTGCTGGACCTCACGGCGAGCCCCGACTACGTACTTTACCTCAAGGACTTGCAGAAACAGGGGCTCGGCCAGGAAGCGCAAAAGGACCTGAGCGACACGTTGTCCTCACTGGCACTGGTCGATCCCGAAGCCGCCAGCAAGGCCGCGCAGTCCATCCAGGCCGACGGATTGACCAGCGACCTCAATGACCTGGTGGCAGACCCGTCGAAGATCAGTGACGAAAACAATGCCCTCGCCACCAAGGACCTGTTCGGCCTGCTCAAGGCAGAACTCAAGGGCTTTCTGGTGGACATGCCGCGCTTCCTGCAGCCGACGTTCGAGAAGTTCATCGAGGAAGGCGTCGTGGGCAACGCCAAACCTGCTGATATCGCCAAGGCGCTGAAGGAAGTGGGCGATGCTTATCAGAAAAACGGCAAAGTCAGTGAGGCCGATATAAAAACTGCCCTGTCCAAGCCTTACATTCCAGTCGCCGATCGCGGCAAGCTGGGCGAGATTTTCAACACGCTGAACAGCAAGGGTGTCATGGGCTCCGTCGCGGCTGGCGTGTCGTTGTTCTCGGCCATTTATCAAATGGTCGGTAACGGCGGCAAGCTCGGTGAGACACCGCTCCAGCGCCTGGCCATCGCCAAGGACTTCCTCAGCTTTGCCGGTGGCGCCAGCCATTTTGTGCGCCTGGCCGACAAGGTGGGTGACCTGATGGGCAAAGGCGGCCTGGTTGATTTACTCGGGCTGGACAAGACCGTGCCGGAAATCTGGGGCAAGCAGGACATGAAGCCGCCGAAGGTTGAAGTCAGCCCCAGCGGTCTTTCTGCGGCACGGCTCGACGAGATCCGCAACGCACTGGACATCCCTGATGACACCCGAATGGCCGTTATCGGTGACCTGACCGGTAGCGCTGAAAGCGAACGCACCGCGATGCAAGGCATTTCTCAACGACTGGACAGCGAGACCAAATTGAAGCCGGGGATGGCCAGCAAGATTGCCGGTTCGGTGGTCAAGGTTCTCGGTCCGGCGACGGATCTGGCCGGCGGTTTTGCCGACATCGTGCTGGGAGCGTTTACCATCAGGGACGGTGTCAAATCCGGTGACAAACTGGCTCAGGCCGCAGGCGGTCTGCAAATTGCGGGCGGCGCGTTCGGCGCTTCAGCCGGCGTGCTGGGCACCGCCGCACTGGTGGGTGCAGGGGGCGCTGCGGCCACGGCACTGGCCGGACCGTTCTTTCTGGTCGGGGTGGTGGTTGCGGTGGTAGGCGGAGTCATCGGCTACTTCGTGGACCACAACAAAAAGCAGAAAGCCTCCGAAAAGGAAAATGACTGGTATCGCGACCTGGCAGCTGACGGCCTGTTGCAGGCTGACTGGGGTGACAAGGTCGAATACGCACACTATTCGATCCATCACTACAGGGAGCGCGAAGCGCCGGAAGACGATAGCCTGTTTCGTTTCCAGAGTGCCGAATGGGAGCATTTCGACGAGACGCCACAAAAGGACGGTTCATCGAGCAATCGTCTGGATGACGAGCTGCATGTGGAATACGGCGAGACGCATGAATCACCGGATCAACAACAGCGTGAAGACTTGAGAAACGCACCCCGCTGGACTGGCCCGAAAATCTGAGTCTCCTCTGCGCAAACGACTCCAGAGCCGCCATACCAAGTGGCTCTGGAGTCCGCCGCTCTGCGGGACGATCAAAGTTTGCCGATCTCTCCGGTCGCCTCGCCAATGGTCGCCAGCGTAGCCTCGATATCGTCGATTGCCTGTTCAAGCCCGACGAACGATTGCTGGATTGCTTCGCGGGTGTCTACCGTCTGCTGACCCCGTAAACGCTCAACGCGCTCCAGTTCACTGAGCTGCAGGTTACGCACCTCTTCCCTTAACGTTTGCAGCGTCTTCCAGACCAAACCGAATTGTTGCTGGCTGTCATGTCCCACCTTCGTATCCTCTGTCGATCGGCTCAAGGGCAAGGTTGAGACAGCCTGCAAACCCAATACTCCACTTTATTGCGCGCTGTGGAACTGAAACCGCCGCCGGTCAGGCTCGATGTCCATCGTTTTGAATTTACCGCCGTTATCAGGATCACTTTTTCATGCCTGTAACGACTGCTGTCGCTGCAATATCCTGAATGAAGCTTGCTTGCGCAGTGTAGAAAGCAGCGTCGTCGCTGGCGGTCCAGGCTCGAACGAGCGAATGAACAGACCAGCGCTTACCCTCTTTGGCCTCTAGCCTTCTGTAGCGTCAATGAAAAGGAATTTTCCACCATGGCCACTCCCGACACCTCATCACTGCGCCGTGCGATCACCGCCCCCATGCTGACCCTGTTCATTCTTGGCGACGTGCTGGGTGCTGGCGTCTACGCATTGGCAGGTACGATCGCCGGTCGCGTCGGCGGAGCCATCTGGGCGCCCTTGCTGATTGCCCTGTGCTTTGCCTTGCTGACCGCAGCGTCCTACGCCGAACTGGTGACCAAATACCCGCGTGCGGGTGGTGCCGCGGTGTACGCCGAAAAAGCCTTCGGCAAACCGCTGCTGTCGTTTCTGGTCGGCTTTTCCATGGTGGCGGCAGGCGTCACCAGTGCGGCCGGGCTGGCAGTCGCGTTTGCCGGCGACTACTTCCAGGCGTTGGTAAGCTGGCCCGCACAGTGGGTATGTGTGGGTTTTCTGGTGATTGTCGCGCTGTTGAATGCGCGTGGCATCAAGGAGTCGTTGTCGGCCAATCTGGTAATGACCCTGATTGAGTTGAGCGGGCTGGCGATGGTGATTGCGGCCGCAGTCTGGTTCGTCAGTCAGGGCAATGGTGTGCCGCAACGTGTATTCGAACTGGACACCAACTCACCGGCCACCGCGATTCTTGCCGCATCGTTGCTGGCATTTTATTCATTTGTGGGCTTCGAGACGTCTGCCAACCTGGCCGAAGAGATCAAGGATGTGCGCAGGGTTTATCCACGGGCGCTGTTCGGTGCACTGCTCATTGCAGGCGTGGTTTACATGCTGGTCGGCGTGGGCGCGGCCATGGTGCTGCCCGTCGAACAGTTGAAGGCTTCACAGGCCCCGTTGATGGACGTGGTCAGCGCGTCGGGGCTGGGGATACCTGCCCCATGGTTCGCGGTGATCGCGCTGATTGCGGTTGCCAATGGCGCACTGCTGACCATGATCATGGCCAGCAGACTGACCTTCGGGATGGCTCGTGAAGGGCTGTTGCCCGCTGTGATGGGCTCGGTTCTGCCTCAACGGCGCACACCCGGCGTGGCCATTTTCGCAACCACAGTGGTTGCTATCGCATTGTCCTTTACCAGCACCCTGACCACGCTCGCCGAAACCGTGGTGTTGTTGTTGCTGTTCGTGTTTCTCAGCGTCAATATCGCGGTTCTGGTGCTCAAGCGCGACAAGGTCGAAGCCGGCCATTTTCAGGTTCACTGGGTGATTCCGGTATTGGCGATCCTTTCCTGCCTGCTTTTGCTGACCCAGCAAGGTCCTGAAACCTGGTTGCGTGCCGGCATGATGCTCGCTGTCGGAGCCGCGCTTTATGGACTGACCCGATTAGGCAGTTCAGCGCTGGTTTCACACCCGCGCTAAACGGCTGCCTCTGAGGGTGATCGGATCGGACGTCGAAACCAGCCATGTATTTTACGCTCCAGATCATCCACGCAGGCGAACGCCGCTGGTACCACCAGCAAGCTCAGTGCTGTAGAGGTGATTAACCCACCGATCACCGCGATCGCCATGGGCTGCCGGAAGCTCGCATCTGCCCCGAGGCCCAGCGCAATGGGCATCATCCCTGCGATCATGGCCAGTGTTGTCATGACAATCGGACGCACTCGTTTGTGACAGGCGTTGAGCAAGGCGTCGAACACCGGCAGGCCCTGCTTGCGAATGCCCATTACCGAATACTCGACGAGCAGAATGGAGTTCTTGGTAACGATGCCCATCAACATGACCAAACCAATCATAGATGGCAAACTCAGCATGCCGTGCGTGACGAGCAGCGCTACAAAGGCGCCGCCTACCGACAGCGGGATGGCGAACAAAATGGTAAGTGGCTGGAAGAAGTCGCTGAACAACAAAACCAGGACAACGTACACGCAGACCAGCCCAATGACGATTGCCATGCCGAAACCTTCCATGAGCTCCGCCATAATTTCAGCATCACCCGTTTCTATCAGCTTGACGCTGGAAGGCATCGACTGAATGGCTGGTAGCGCCTTGGCGGCCGCAAGTGCCTGTCCCAGAGGCATGTGCCCAAGGTCCGCACTGACATTGGCATATCGACGCCGGTCGTAACGGTCAATCTGGGTAGGGCCGCTTTCCACCGTCAGGTTCGCGACGCTGGAAACAGGAATCAGACCATCACGCCCACGAACCCGAAGATTGGAGATCGTTTGCAAGTCTTGGCGGGCGGCGTCCGGGATGCGGACCTGAATGGCGATCTGTCGATTATCAAGATTGAGTTTGGCCATCTGGGCATCGAAGTCACCGTTGGTGGCGATACGAACTGTCTCGCCAATCGAAGCAGTCGTCACACCACGCTCGGCCGCGTGTCTGGCATCCGGGCGAACTACGATTTCCGGGCGCTCCAGACTGGCGGTCGAAGTGATATTAGCCAAACCAGAAATGTTCCTTAACTCCCGTTCCAGTGCCTGGGCCGCAGCTCTGAGTGCCACTGTGTCGTCACTGGCCAGAATCAGTGACATTTTTTCGCCCAGGCCGCCCGTCCCGAGAGAGAATCTCGCTCCGGGAACATCTTGCAGAACTGCGCGTATCTGGTTCTCGATATCGGTCTGGCTCGCACGCGTCCCACGAGCAGAAAGCACCAATGTCATGGTCGCCCGACGTAGCTCAGCAGCCTGGGTCTGTCCGTGCCCGGCAGGTTGCGCAACACCCGCCGTGCTGAACACATGCTCGATCCCGTCAATATGCTTTAAGGCATGGCTGACTGCTTCAACGGTGGCTCTCGTAGCGTCCAGACTGCTGCCCGGAGGAAGCTCAACATTGATGTTGCTGTAGCCTTTGTCGGAGGCCGGGATGAGACCCGTCTCAAGTAGCGGGACCATGGCCACCGAGGCGACGAAGACAAGTCCTGTACCAATCATTGTGAGAACGCGATGGTCAAGGCACCAGCGTACGCAGTTCAGGTAGCGCCTCATTAGCGCGCCATCCTCTGCCTCAGTGTGATCTGTATGGGGTTTGAGTAGATAGGCGGCCATCATTGGCGTCAGTATTCGCGCTACCAGCAATGAAGACAGCACGGCCACAACCGCTGTCCAGCCAAACTGCTTGAAGAACAAGCCGGGCACGCCACTCATCATTGCAGTAGGCAGGAACACTACTACCAGGGTCATGGTGGTAGCCATGACGGCCAAGGCAATTTCGGTTACGGCATCACCGGCAGCCTGCTTAATGGGTTTACCCATGCGACTGTGCCGTTCGATGTTCTCAATCTCGACAATGGCATCATCCACCAGGATGCCGACGATGACCGCCAGGGCGAGCAGTGTCAGCGTGTTGAGGGAGTAACCGAGCCAGTTCATAACCAGGAAAGTCGGCAGGACTGACAAGGGCAAGGCAGACGCCGAAATCAATGTGGCTCGCCAATCACGCAGGAACCACCACACCACGAGAACGGCCAGCAAGGCACCTTCGTAAAGCATGTGCATGGAACCTTCGTACTGTTCGTGCGTGTAGTCGACAGTGCCGGAAACTTTGGTGAAATTCAGGCTTGGGTCAGCACTATGGAGTTTATCCAGCGCATCGGTGACGTCTGCCGCGACACGGGTTTCATCGACATCTTTGGCCCGGAACAGTCTGAACCCCACCACAGGCTTACCATCCAGGGTGGCGATCTGGGTGCGATCGGCAATGGTGTCCTTCACCACCGCCAACTGATCCAGGTTGACGCGTTGGCCATTGCCTAGCACCACTGGAAGGCTGTTCAGTTCCCACGCCTGGCGCACAGTGGCAATAGTGCGAACGGCTTGTTCGGTCCCGCCCATTTGTCCTCGGCCGCCGGAGGATTCCTGTTCGACGTTTTTCAATGCCCGTGAAACTTCGGCAGCCGTTGCTCCTTGTGCGGCGAGCCTTGCGGGATCAACCTCTACAACTACCTGGCGCTGTACGCCGCCCACCCGCTCGAACTTACCGATGCCAGGCACACCCAGAATTGTCTTGTTGAGGGAGTCATCCACGAACCAGGAAAGGGCTTCTTCGTCCAGCCGTGAAGACGCTACTGCATAAAGCAGAGTCGCCTCGTCGCTGCCAACTCGAACTGCGCTAATTGAAGGTTGTTCCAAATCGCTGGGTAGGTCGGAACGAACACGATCAACCGCATCTTTGGCTTCGATCAAGGCATCAGAAAGTTTCTTTTCAAGAATGAATTCGACATTGATGGTGACCAGCCCATCAACGATAGACGTGCTGATGTGCTTTATACCGGACAGTGTGGCCAGCGAGTTCTCTACCTTGCGCGCCACCTCCGTTTCCAGTTGCGCAGGCGCTGCGCCCGGTTGAGTCAGCGAAATGACGACCGTGGGTAAATCGATATCTGGCATGTTGGCTATGGGTAAGGCCCGAAACCCCAGAATACCCGCCAGGGAAAGCAGGATGAAAAGCAGGACGGACGGAATGGGGTTTCGAATCGACCAGGTAGCGAAGTTCATGGCTGCACCTTCACTTCAGCAGGCACAGCAGCAATGCGCACCAGATCGCCGTCATTCAGGAAGCCAGCCCCCTGTACAACGACTTTGTCTGTTTCGCCGATCCCGGAAACGATCTCCACCTCGCTAGCCTGCCGACGACCTACCGCTACTGCCTGCATCTTGATCCGATTCTGGTCGAGTAACCTGGCGACGTAGCTGCGTCCATCACGAATCACCACGCTGGCAGCAGGCACGACGACCGCTGGGCTTTCGGACAGCCCGATCAATCCTTTGGCGTACATCCCGGCGCGTGCCGTGCTGCCTGGCTCGATATCGGCATAAGCCAGGCCAAGGCGGGTCTGATTATCCAGACTCGGTGCCAACTCGCGGACCGTAGCGGTGGCGGCGCTGCCATCAGGCAGGTCAAGGGTGATGTGCTGGCCAGCCTTGATGCTGGTCAATTGAGCCGCGTTCAGTTCGCCCCGCCACTCCAGTCGGCTTTGACGAATCAGTCGGAACAACTCCTGGCCATTGCCGTAAACCGCCCCGACCGTAGCGGTACGCGCACTGATTACACCGTCATCCGGAGCAATTACCCGGGCGTAACGCAGTTGCAACTGGGTACCGGTGAGCAATGCCTTGTCGACCTCCGCCTGGGTTTCATACTGGAGCACTTCCTGATCACTCATGCTGCCCGTGCCTTTGAGTTGCACTGCGCGGTTGCGATTGGACTCCGCCTCGCGCCAGTTGGCCTTGAGGCGAGATTCGTCAGCACTCAACAAATCGGCATCAAAGGTCGCGAGCAGTTGGCCACGTTTCACGTAATCCCCCACATTGACGCGCATGTCATTGAGTCGCAGGTTGGAAACCTGAGAGCCTATAACCGCTTCCTCCCAAGGAGCTACTGAACCGCTCGCTTCGATGACCGACGGCCAATGGAGAACAGTTGCCGCAGTGACTGTCACGGTCAGGGCCGCAACCGGCTGGGCGTCCACCGGAGTTGCTGTGATCGGTAGGGCAAGAAACAATAGGCCTCCTGCAATCAGAACCGCGCCGGAAACGATCAATCTCAAAGATTTGCGCCCGAACAGCTCAGACAAAACAAGTAACTTATTCATGAGAAATAGTCTCTGAGGGCAAGGCGATGGCCGCACCAGTGGCTTTGACTAGTGCAATCCAGGCGAGTCCTTGATCACGACGGGCGGAAATTTCAGCGTCCTGGGCCAAGGCAAACTGTCGGCGGCTGTCTTCCAGTTCGAACAGGCTGACTGCGCCAGCCTTCCACTGAGAGTCGCAAACCTGAAATGTGGTACGGGCGGCAATGCCACCTTCACGAGTTGATTGAACCCGAGCGGCTGCCGACGCCTGAGCAGCGAGTGCGTTTTCAACGTCTTCTACAGTAGTGCGCAGTGTCCCCTGCAAACTGGCAGTGGCACGTCGATAGCGAGCCTGGGCACTTTCCACGTTTGCAGCACCCGCCCCGCCGTCGAAGAGCGGGCCCGTCAGACTGGGTCCGATGGACCACGTGTTGAAATCCAGGCTTGAGCCCCCTGCGCGAATCCATTGTCCGGTCAGCACCGCAATAAGACTGATACGCGGCATGCGATCCGCGCGGGCCACTGCAATATCTGCCCACGCAGCAGCCACTTCCCTCTCGTCCGAAATAATGTTGGGGTGTGACGCCAGAACCGTCGCGGGGATTTCAGGCGTGGCCTTGGGTGCCTCAAGTAGCGACATGGGCTCTGCATCACTCGCCGGCGAAGAGATACCAACCAAGCGTCGGACACTGTCAGGCCCTTCCCCGCTCAACGTTACAAGACCATTCACCTGGCGCGAGCATTGATCCGTTTGAGTCGCCAGGTTAGTGCGGGATGTAGCAATGCCCGACTGTATTCGTGCCTCGTCAACGGACGATGCGAAACCGCTGTCAAGGCGCAGTCGGGTGAGCGCCAGTGTCTTTTCGCGGGATGAGATGTCGTTGATCCAGACACGACGTGAGTTCTCGCATGCACGCAGATAAAGCACGCCATTCGCCACATCGGCCGCGAGGGTAAGGCGTGACGAGGCAGCATCCGCTGTTCGGGCATCAAGGTGATTTTGAGCGGCTGCTACCGATTCGCTAACTCGCCCGAAAAGATCGACCTCCCAGCTCAACGAAGGTCCGGCCGAGGCAGAGGTGCTCAGCATGGTCGTACTTGTACTCGTCGCAGAGGTGTTACGACTTTTGGCTCGCGTCATGCTCGCATCAAGATCTACTGATGGCAGCGTAGCGGCAGAGTTTACTTTTACAGCAGCTCTGGCTTCCTCGACACGAGTCAACGCTTGCAGCAATGTGGGATTGTCAGCAAACGCAGCGTCGGTCAAGGTGTTGATGGCAGCGTCGTTCAAACGACGCCACCAAAACGTTTTTTGTAATGTTTGCTGACCTTTTACCAGATCAGTCTCCGTCGACCATGCTGCTGGCGTGGACAGGGGCGGTTTGACATACGCTGGCTGCAACGCGCAGCCGGATGAATTGAGTATTTCTGCGATCATCACCAGCACCGTCAGTGGCGAGCGCCACCGGTGCCCGCGCGAATCAAGCCTTCGAAGGCTCGCGCGGCATAGAGTGTTCAGTGTCATCTTGTATAACCAAAGATAGAAGCACGTTAAGTCGCAAACGGCATTTGTGATGCATGCCACGCGCGTGAGTCAGGCTTTACTTCAGTGGGTAACGACGATGTCTGAAATCGAATTGCGCCAGCGCTCTTCGATTCTCGCATCGTCTGCTCGATAGCCAAGAGCGATAACCAGCGGTATGACGGCACCACGTGGCAGCTTGAGAAGTTTGGCAACTTTCGCGCCTGAAAACCCTTCCATCGGGCACGTATCGATGCCCTTCGCGGCTGCGCCAAGCATGATGGTTTGAGCTGCAAAGATGGCATTGCGTGCCGCCCATTGCCGACCGCCAATATGGCCGATGGGGAGTAACGAGAGAGTCGGTCGGATCAGCGCTGCAAGCGCAACGATCGGCGACCATAAAACAGAAGATCCCATTCCGAGAATCTTCTTAAACATACCTATCTGCTTGCGGTAATAGGCCTTTGAATCTGCTCCCAACGCAGACGAACCTTCCACGTGGGCAAGTTGCACGTTGGCTGTGCGCAACCCCAGCGCAGGGCTCGCCACGATCACGATGAGCTCGGCCGCTGATGCCGCAGCTTTCTGGCCGTTACAAGCGACCGCCAAATCCGCTTTGAGCCCAGGGTCGCGAACCCAGTGCAGTTGATAAGGCTGCATGTTCCCGCTGGAGGGGGCATAGGCTGCTTCTGCAAGCAGCAACTGAATGTCACCAGGGACAATGGGGTTCGAGTTGAATTTGCGTATAGCCCGGCGAAAGCGATTGGCTGCCTGAAAGCCATCCCAGGGAAGTAAATTCTCTTGTGTGTTCATGGTCATGAGTTCTCGATTCGTGATTAACGTTGTGTTTTCACAATTCAAATCGTAAGTTAAAGCTTAGATTTTAAAAACTCATGTTCTGGAGCTGCCCGTGAGTAAAAGCCGAACACCCGTCAAGCCCAGGAAAATCCCGGCTCAGGCGCGTTCTCGCGCGACAGTTGACGCGATTATTCAAGCTGCGACTTACATTTTGACCAAAGTAGGCTGGGAGGGACTGACGACCAACGCGGTTGCTGAACGCGCAGGCGTGAACATCGGCTCGCTGTACCAGTTTTTCCCGAACAAAGAAGCAGTCATTGCTGAATTACAAAGACGGCACGCCGCCGACACGCGCACAGATCTGCTCAACGCGTTACAGGTTCTGCCTGATCAGCCGTCGCTTCGAGAGGCGCTAACCATGATCATCGAGATGATTGTCGCTGAGCATCGTGTTGCGCCGGCTCTGCACAAGGCCATTCATGAGGAATTGCCACGTACGATCCGGCAGCTGGAGGACGATAAGGATTCTCTACAGCTCCAGTTTGCTCAGGTGCTAAGGCCTTTTATGAAGAACGTTCCTGATCCGGATCTCTCGATCTATCTGATGGGCATCGCTGCACACGCAATTATCCACACCGTCACCGCTGATCGGCCGAAGCTCCTCGCACAACCAGGATTCGTTCAAGAGGTAGTGACTTTGCTTGAAAACTATCTTTTCAGGCCTGATTGCGACGGATTGAAACGCGCCAACTGATAGATGCTGGCAGGGACAAATACCAGCTTTCGACGCATAGCCAGCTTTTTTAAGCGCCTGACCAGATCACTGACAGCGACATGCAAACGACAAACGCCATCGCACACTGATGCACGTCAGAAAGATCACTCAGAGAGCCACCGTCATGAAACCGCTTTTCCTTCCCGCGCTGACCGTTGTTGCCTTGCCTGCCCTGTCGTTGCAGCTCGCCCATGCCGAACCGGGAGATTTCAGCCTGGGTCTGGGCGCTGCAATCAGCGAAAGCCCTTATGCAGGCGTCGGTACACAGGTCAATCCGATCCCGTTGATCAACTATGAAGGCGAGCGCTTTTACGTGAAAGGCATAACTGCGGGTTACCACCTGATCAACACCGGGTCGTTCTCTCTGGATGCCATTCTCGCCTTGCAGATGGACGGCATTGATCGTGACGACTTTGGTCGCCGCGAACTGGCCAGAAACGGCATTAACCGCGATCTGCTGGAAGACCGCGACAATGGTATCGACGCAGGGCTGGTAGCCAAACTGCGTGGCACTGCAGGGCAGCTTGAGGCGGTCGCCAGAAACGACATCAGCGGTGCGAGCGACGGCTACTCGGTGAACCTCGAATACGCGTACCCCTTCAGTTGGGGCAACACCCGCTTCAAACCCAACATCGGTGTTAGCCATATGTCCGGCAACCTGGTGGATTACTATTACGGCACGCTGAAAGAAGAAGAGCAACGCGGGATTGCCCGATACCGTCCTGGCAGCGCCACGGTTTCCTATGTCGGTCTGGGCTTTTCCCAGCCCTTGGGCAAACAGTGGGAAGTCTCGGGTAACCTGCGCTACAGCGCCCTGCCGGATGAACTGAGCGACAGCCCGCTGGTAGAGCACGATACCGATAGCTCTACCTCGATGTTCATCGGTATTTCGAGAAAGTTCTGATGCCAAACACTGTCTGTGCAGCGCCTGGAGTTGACTCACTGTGAGCCCATCATGATCGAACGATCACTGAGTGTATTAATCGTCGAAGACAACCTGGCGCTGGCCGCCAATATGTTCGACTACCTGGAAGCATGCGGACACACTCTGGATGCCGCACCCGACGGCAAGTCCGCGATGCGCCTGATTACCGAAAACCACTACGACGTCATTGTGCTGGACTGGATGATGCCGCGTATGGACGGCATCAGTCTCCTGCGTCATCTGCGCACTGAACTGCGCAATCCGGTGCCGGTGATGTTGCTGACCGCCAAGGATCAACTGGACGACAAGCTGCAAGGCTTTGAATCGGGCGCGGACGATTACATCGTCAAACCACTGGCCCTGCCTGAACTGGAAATTCGTCTGCGGGTGCTGGCCGCACGCAGCCACAAGCGCTCGGATGTACGGCAGGTGCTGGAAGTCGCCGATCTGTGCTTCGACCTGAGTACACAAACCATCATGCGTGGCGGCGTGCAGTTACCCTTCTCGCCGATAAGACGAACCCTGCTGGAAGTGCTGATGCGCAACTCTCCAAACGTCGTGACCCGCGCGCAGTTGGAGTCGCTCATCTGGGGTGACAGCGTGCCCGACGGCGACCTGCTGCGCTCGCACATGTATTTGCTCAGAAGGACCATCGATGGCGACCGAGTCAACGAACAAAAGCTACTCCACACGGTTCAGGGCGTCGGTTTTCGCCTGTGCGTGTGCCCATGATCAATCTTCCCGGTCGTCGGAGCAGTCTGCATCGCCTGATCAGTGCAATTCTGCTCGGCTTCGGGCTGTTGATGACCATCGGCCTGACCACTCAGGCATTCATGAGCCAGGAACTCGTCGATCACCCGATCTGGAAAGAGCTGCTTGAAACCGCGACAAACAATGCTCTCGAAAACCCGCTGCAGCCAGTGCCACAGAAAGCCGGCAGGATTCAGGTCTGGAGACTGTCGGGCGACACGCCCGCGCCCGGCATGCCGCCCTTACTGACTTCACTCGCCCCAGGCTTCTACAACGAGGGCGATATGGATCGAAGGGCTTCGAGTTTCACCGATCCCGACTATGCCGTGCTGGTGACGTCGCTGGGCAATGAACGTCTGGTAGCAGCAATCGACATCAGCGATCTGGAGCAGGAGCAGAACCTCATCGCGCTGATCGGTGGCATTTTTCTGATCATGAACCTGATACTGATCATTGCCGTGATCGCCTGGCTATACGTGCGCCTGCACCGCCCGGTTCAGGCGCTTGCGCTAGGCATGAAGCAACTCGATCCGGAAAGCCTCTCGCAACGTCTGCCAGTGCAATACGACCAGGAAGAACTCAAGGACATCGCCTGCGGCATCAACGCACATCTGGAACGGGTCGAGCAATTCATGGCCCGGGAACGTGCGCTTCTGGATCAGGCCAGCCACGAGTTTCGCACACCTATCGCAGTGATCAGCGGTGCGCTGGATGTGCTGGCCAGGCAAGCGCTACCCGCGTGTGCAGCGCCACCGATTCAACGCATGCGGGCAACCGTGGACAACCTGACCGAGATCATGGTCGCGCTACTGTATTTGTCACGCGAGCCCATGTCCTCAACGCCGGACGACCCCGTCGAACTGGACCGCCTGTTGCCCGGCCTGATCAAGGATCACCAACACCTTCTGGACGGCAAACCTGTGCAGTTTTCGGTGCACATCCACCAGACGCTTTGCCTGCGGGTGCCGGATGCGATGTTACGCATTGCCATCGGCAACCTGTTGCGTAACGCTGCCGAAAACACCTATGACGGAACAATCACCGTGCGCCTCAAGGACGGTGTATTGAGCGTGACCGACTCGGGCGAAGGCTTCGACACTGTGCAGGCGTCCCTCCACTACCTGTCATTGCTGAGAAACTCGACCAGAGCGGGCACCGGGAAAGGCCTGGGGCTTTTTCTGGTGCGGCGGATCTGCGAACGCTTTCAGTGGACGCTGACCCTCGAGTCGATGCCGACGCTAGGCACCCGAGCGGAGCTGGATTTCAGGACTCAGACAGCGCAACAAGCGTGAGCCCTCGACGTCCAGGCTACCGCGCTGTCATCCAGCGCACGCGTGTTCAGTGAATTCCCTGGCAGATATCATCAAAGCGCAGCCTCCAGTTTACGCCCCAGCACCCGGTGATATTCACTACGAGCAGTCTGCTCGGCAAACTCGCCGGACCATTTGGACACCACCACCGTCGCCACACTGTTACCAATGGTGTTGCAGGTCGCAATGGCCATGGACATGAACCGGTAGACGCCGAACAGCAACGCCAGGCCCTCGACGGGCAGCACGCCAATGGCTGTCACGGTGGCGGCAAACACCACGAAACTGCCGCCCGATACCGCCGCCGCGCCTTTGGAAGTCACCAGCATGATAGCGATGATGCCCAACTGCTGCTCCCAGCTCAGCGGTACGCCATAGGCATTGGCGATAAACAGCACGCACAACGACATGTAGATCGACGTACCGTCCAGGTTGAATGCATAACCGGTAGGCAACACCAGGCCGACGCTCTGTTTTGAGCAGCCGAATTTCTCCAGTTTCTGCAACAGGCGCGGCAAGGCGCTTTCCGAGGAAGCAGTGCCCAGCACAATGAAGACTTCGTCCTTGATGTACTTGAGGAATCGCCACAGGCTGAAACCGGAAATACGACAGACGATGCCCAGTACGACGAAGATGAAAAACGCGATGCACAGATAAAACATCAACACCAGATTGGCCAGCGACATGAGCACCGCGGTGCCGTTGCTGCCCACTGCATAGGCCACCGAACCGAACGCGCCCAGCGGCGCGAACTTCATGATCAGGTTGATGAACTCGAAGAAACATTCGGAAATCCGGCTCAGACCTTCTTCGATCACGGCCCGACGCTCTTCCTTGAGTGCCAGCAGGGCAAAGCCGAAGAGTACGGAAATCACCAGCACTTGTAACAGTTGACCACCGGCAAATGCGCCGACGAAATTGTCGGGGAAGATGCCGTAGATGAAGTCCATGGTCGACGCCGGTGCATGCCCCTTGGCAACCGCCGCGGCCGATGCGGCAGCCGTTGCGCTGCTCGGATGGGCGTCATGCATGCCCGAACCGATCTGCAGCAGATTGCCCCACAGCAGGCCGATGGCCAGAGCGATGGTCGACACCACTTCGAAGTAGATCAATGCGCGCAGCCCGACCTTGCCGACACGCTTGATATCGCCCGCCGAGGCAATGCCGTGCACAACGGTGAAAAACACCAGCGGCGCAACGGCGGTCTTGATCAGTTTGAGAAAGATGTCGCCAAGGATCTTGAACTTGGCGGCCAGCTCGGGGGCGATAAAGCCAAAGGCGATGCCCAACAGCATGGCGGCAACGACCTGAAACGTCAGGTCCCTGTAGAACGGTTTTTTGCTGGATGAAGACATGTCTGCGATCTCGTTGTTGTTATTAAGAGCGGCTGCAGGACTGATCGCCCCGGGCTGTGCCCGGAGCGAGATAACTCAACGCTTCACGGCCCCCGGACGAGCCAGGGCGATGTCCACCATTTGCGGCGCAAGGCCCAGGTAGTTGGCCGGGTCGGTCAGACGCTTGAGTTCTTCGATATCCAGTTGCGCCGTGGCCTCGCCTTGCGCCAACAGCGCATCCAGCAGACTGATGCGCTGGTCGTTGGCCATGCGGCAGGCGGCATACACAACGTCGTGGGCGACCTGACGGCCGAGCGCTGGCGCGAGGCCCATCATCACGGCTTCGGCGACGATCAGGCCCTGAGTCATGTCCAGGTTCTGACGCATCCGTTCGGTGCGCACCTCAAGCCCGGCCAGCATGAATGTCGCCTGCCCCAGAGACGCTGCGCTGAGGGCGAAGGCTTCTGGAATGGCGATCCACTCGGCTTGCCACGGGCCTGTAGAGCGCTCGAAATCCTGAATCATGGCATCGAGCATCAGCCCGGCGTGCTGGCGTACGCCCTTGGCGGCGGCGTACATCAGTTCACAGGAAATGGGGTTGCGTTTCTGCGGCATGGTGCTGCTGGCGCCCCGTCCCTTGACGAAGGGTTCGTACACCTCACCCAGCTCGCTGGTCATCATCATCATGACGTCCAGTGCAATCTTGCCGAGCGAGCCGGTGACCAGGCCCAGGAAGTTGAGTGTTTCCGCAAGGCCGTCACGCGCGACATGCCAGGTGGCCTGCGGCACGCCCAGTTGCAGCTCGTCCATCAGCGCTTGCTGCACGTCCAGCCCCTTGTCGCCCAATGACGCCAGCGTACCGGCCGCTCCGGCAAACTGGCCGATTTCAACACGCGGGCGCAATTCCACCAGACGCTCTGCGTGGCGGTCGAACATGCTCAGCCACACCGCACATTTGTACCCGAAGGTAATCGGCAGCGCGTGTTGCAGGTGGGTGCGCCCCGCCATCGGCGTAGTGCGATAACGCAATGCCAGGTCAGCAAGCAGGCCACGTACGGCCTGAATATCACGCTCGACGATGGCCAGCGCAGCACGCACCTGCAACACCACAGCGGTGTCCATGATGTCCTGGGTGGTCGCGCCCCAATGCACGTAACGGCCAGCATCGCCGCAGGTTTTGGACAGCTGCTCTACGAGCGGCAGGATGGGGTAACCGACAATCTCGGTTTCATGCTGCATCAGTGCCAGATCAAGTGACTCGTAAGTGGCCAGCGCAGCGATCTGTTCGGCGGCAGCGGCAGGAATCACTCCGCAACGGGCTTCGGCGCGGGCCAGTGCCACTTCTACTTCGATGTAACGTTCGATGAGCGATTTGTCGGAGAACACGGCACGCATTTCGGCGGTGCCGAACATGTCGCGAAACAGGGCGGAGTCAAAAACGGTGCTGGACATGAGCGAGGTCCTGATTATGTTGTTATTTATCGTACATATTTAATATGTCCGTACATAATTGTTACGCTCGCACTGATACACTGTCAACTCGCTAAAGCCACAGAGCTGACAGAAGGCATGAACGAAACACGTTACGCAGTGGTTGCCAGAGACCTGATCGAGGCGATTGCCAGTGGCCGCTACCCGGTCGGCTCACTGCTGCCGACCGAGTTCGAGCTGTGCGAGCTTTACGCAGTCAGCCGCCATACCGTGCGCGCGGCAATCACACAACTGCAGACTCAGGGCCTGGTGTCACGGCGCAAGCGGGTCGGTACGCGGGTCGAATCGGCATCGCCCAGAGGCGGCTATTCACAGTCACTGGCGACCGTTGCAGACCTGGCGCATCTGGCGGAAACCCAGGTGCGCAGCATCCAGAACGTCCGCCATTTCGTCGCGGACATTGCCCAGGCGCGTCGGCTGGGGCTGACGCCAGGGGAGCATTACTTTTGCGTGTCGAGCATCAGGGTCGACTGCGAGAACGTGCTCGCGCCGTTGTGCTGGACCGACGTTTACGCTCAGGATATCTACAGCGAAGTCATCGAACTGGCGCGCGAGCAACCCGGCGAACTGATCGCTGCGCTGATCGAGCAGCATTTTGGCCGCCATATCGAAGTGATCGACCAGCAAGTGCGTGCTGTGCTGTTGACGGCTGAAATCGCCAGAAGCCTGAATGCGGAGGCAGGTTCGCCGGGGCTGAAAATTCTGCGTCAGTACCGTGACGACGCGGGCGTCGTGATGGTCGTGTCAGAGACAGTCCACCCCGAAGACCGCTTTACATTGGTCACGCAGATGAAGCGCGAGAAGGGATTGAATCCGGTGTGAAGTGACGGCGCTGGTTCATGCAAGCCAGCGCCGCGCCGGTCAGCGACGTTTCAGTCGGTCGATGATCACCGCCAGCAACAGAATCGTGCCGCGAATCACGTATTGGTAGAACGTATCGATATTCTTCAGGTTCATCGCATTCTCGATGATCGCCAGAATCAACACACCAGCGATTACATGGCGGATCATGCCGATGCCGCCGCTCAGCGAAACACCGCCCAGTACGCAAGCCGAGATGATGGTCAGCTCGAAGCCCTGACCGATCATTGGCTGCCCCGAGGTCATACGCGAAGCCAGAACCACGCCAGCCAGTGCCCCGACAAGCCCGTGAACCGCGAAGATGATGATCTTGGTGCGATCAACATGCACACCCGCCAGCAGTGCAGCTTCCTGGTTGCCGCCGATAGCCATGGTGTTGCGCCCGTAGGTGGTGTAGTTGAGCAACCAGCCGAAGAATATGAAGCAGGCGATGGTGATCAGGATTGGCACCGGCACGCCATATATCTGGCCGTTGCCGAAGATGAAGAAATCCTCGTTGGAGACGCCGACGGCCTTGCCGTTGGAGAAGATATACGCAAGGCCGCGCACGATCTGCATGGTCGCCAGGGTCGTGATCAGGGCATTGATGCGCAGCTTGGCAATCACGATGCCATTGATCAGGCCAACCACCAGCCCCAGCGCCAGCGCGGCAGAAACACCGAGAAACACGCTGTCGGTGTCGCGGATAACAATCCCGGCGATCACCCCGGAACAGGCCAGCACCGAACCGACCGACAGGTCGAAGTGCCCGGACGCCAGGCAAAAGAGCATGGTGCAGGCAGCAATGCCTACGGTGGAAATCGCAAGGCCTAGCCCCCGCATGTTCAGCGGTGACATGAAGTTGTCGATGAACACGGCGCACAGCAGGAAGATTCCCACGGCAGCCAGGAGCATCACCCAGTCATCGGCAAAACGACGCAGGTTCATGCCCTGACGGGGAGCCTGCAGGCTGGATTCGGTAGACATATGCACCTCTTTCTTATTGTTCATGGTCAGGGGACCGGTTATCAGCTGCGCGTGCGAGGCAGAGCCAATTGCAGGAGTCGCGATTCATCAGCCTCATCGCGGTTGAGTTCACCGGTGATCGCGCCTTCGCTCATCACCAGAATGCGGTCGGAAATACCCATGACTTCCATCAGGTCACTGGACACCACGATGACCGCAATCCCGTCGGCGGCCAGGTTGTGAATGATCTCGTAGATCTCGGACTTGGCACCGACGTCAATCCCGCGGGTGGGCTCGTCCAGCAACAGGACCTTCATCGGCATCGACAGCCAGCGACCGAGAATCGCCTTCTGCTGATTGCCGCCGGAGAGGAACATGATCTGTTGCTCGGGCGATGGTGTCTTGACGTTCATCGACTTGATCTGGCTGCGCGCGTTGTCGCGCTCCCAGCGGCCCTGGATCAGGCAGCCAAGATTCACATGCCGGGGCCGTGCACCGATGTTGATGTTCTCCGCGACGCTGGACAGCGGCACGATACCTTCCTTCTTGCGATCCTCCGGGCAGAGCAGAATGCCCGCTTCGATCGAATCGCGCGGTGACTTGAGCGTCAATGGCTTGCCGTCCAACTGCAACGTGCCTGCCGTGCTGCGGGTCAGACCCGACAGCAGACGGAACAGCTCGGTACGCCCGGCGCCCACTAGCCCGAAGAACCCCAGCACTTCACCCTTCTCTACGGCAAAACTCACAGGTTCATGCAACCCCGGCCCCAGTAACCCGGTCACTCGCAGGCTGGGCCCTTGATGCTGACGCGGACGGTAGTTGTAGATGTCCTGAATATCCCGGCCGACCATGCAGGTCACCAGCCGGTCATGATCCAGATCGGCCATCTGCTCGAAGGTTTTTACAAACCGACCGTCCTTGAATACCGTTACGGCATCACAGACACGGAAGATTTCTTCCATGCGATGGGATACGTAAAGAATCACCCGCCCCTCGTCGCGCAGCCGCACGATGATCGCCATCAACCGGTCAATTTCACGTGCCGACAGGCTGCTGGTGGGCTCGTCAAAAGCGATGACGTGCGCATTGCGTGACATGGCCTTGGCGATTTCCACCAATTGCCGCTGGCCCAGTGAAAGATCACCCAGGCGAGTGCGCGGGTCGATTTCGTCAGCCAGGCCTTTGAGCAGCTCGCCCGCCCGACGGTACATCGCGCCACGATTGATCAAACCGAAACGATTGGGCATGTGCCCAAGCAGCAGGTTCTCGGCGACAGTCATTTCCGGGACCAGATGCAATTCCTGGTGAATCACCGCCACACCCGCCGCAATGCTCTCGGCGGTGGATTTGAACTGGTAGCTCTGTTCACCGATCTGCAAGGTGCCGCTATTGGGCTGATAAGAGCCGCCGAGGATTTTCAGCAGCGTGGATTTACCGGCACCGTTCTCGCCCATCAAGGCGTGAACACTGCCGGGGCGCGCTTCGAAACTGATGTCCGAAAGCGCCTTTACGCCGGGGAAAACCTTGCCGATGCCGTTGAAGCGCAAGGCACCGTTTATGGATGTTTGCTCGATAGCCTGTTGCATGAAACCAACCTCCTCGCACGTGTGAGGGGCCTGAAAATCAGGCCCCTCAGTCAACTCACTTCCACAGACCGATCTTGGTCAATACTTCCTGGAAGTTGGCGCGGGTGATCAGTGTCACATCGTCCATAGCGGTATATTTAGGCGGTTCAACGCCCTCGGTGACCCACTTATACATATACAGCGCGGTGTTGTAGCCTTCCTTGTCCGGGCTCGGCAGCATGGAGCCAAAGAAGCCACTCTCTTTTTTCTTCAATTCATCAATGGCATCGGTGCCGTTGATGCCGATCCCGATAACGTTTTTCGCGCTGAAACCATTGCTCGCCGTCGCGCGTACGCCACCCAGCACAGTGTTGTCGTTCATGCCGCCGATGATCAGGTTTTTCGCATCACCCGGCAGTTTTGGCAGCGCCGAGTTGGTGGCGTCCATGCTGCCTGGTACATCAAGGGTTTTCTGCGCGGTGAACAGGATGTGATCTTTCGGCAAACCGGCCTCTTCAAGCGCCTTCACCGAACCGTCAGTGCGTTTCTTGCCGGTGTCCAGCTCGTTGTAGGTGTTGATGATCGCGTAGGTGCCTTTCCACCCGCCCTCATCCCACTTGCGGTTCTTCGCTTCGGTGGCCATGGCGGCGCCTTGCTTCTGGCCCACTTCAAAGGCTGCCATGCCCAGATATGGCACGTCCTCCATGAAGTTGCCTTTGGCGTCGACAAAACGATCGTCCACGGCCATGACTTTCAAACCGAGCGCCTTGGCCTTGGCCACGATTGCAGGGCCCAGAGAGACATCAGGCGGGCAGATCACAAAGCCCTTGGCACCGTTGGCGGCCAGGCTGTCGATAGCGGAAAGAGTCTTTTCACCGTCTGGCACGGCAATCTTGAGCACGGTAAAACCATGCTCCTTGCCTGCCTTTTCAGCAAACGCCCACTCGGTCTGGAACCAAGGCTCTTCAGCCTGCTTGACCAGAAAGCCGATTTTGACTTCATCAGCAGCGGAGGTGATGCCACTCATGCCCAGAATGGCGGTGGTGACGGCGGCACAGCACAGGGAACGAATCCCGTGACGACTCAACATAGCTAACTCCTTATTTTTATTGAATAGCTACAGCGTTCAGCGAGGTGGCGGTTGCAAACGCATAGGCGTTCGAGAACCGATTAAATAGTCATACCATATAATGAATGACCGCTATGTAACCGAATGTCACTCCTGCATTTCCCATCGCGACGCCGCTGCAGAAAAGGCGACGGCGCGGCACTTTTTCAACCGCTGAAGCGCTGACACAGCGTTCCTTTGACGCCGACATGCGCCATCAGTACCGCGCCATCGAACCGTCCATGAGCATCGGCAGGCGCGGCACTGGTAACATACAGTGTCTCCAGGTCAGGACCACCGAACACACAACTGGTGGGATGGCTGACGGGCAGCTCGATAACCCGGTCGACACTGCCGTCGGGGGCAAAACGGATCAGGCAACTGCCTCCCCAGCGCGCGTTCCAGACATAACCTTCGGCATCCATTGCCGAGCCGTCGGGCGAACCCTGGCTCTGCTCGGCCGCCCATACCTGACGTGGTCCCAGCAAGCCATCTTCCAGCACAGGGTATTGGTAGATCACTTCGTCGAGGGTATCGGCGCTGTACAGCACGCTGCCGTCGGTATTCCACAGCAGGGTATTGACGATGCCCTGCCCGTCCAGCAAACGCGTCACGCGGGCGTCGGGTTCAACCCGGAACAGCCCGCCTGAACGACGGACCAAAGGTACGTCTTTGCCTTCGGCATCGATATTGTTTTGCATGCTGCCCAGCCACAGGCGGCCGCGCGTGTCGCAACGGGCCTCGTTGGCGCGATTGCCAGGGGTCGGGTCTGCCACGCAGAACAACGCCAGTGAGGTTTTTTCGGATTTGAGGTCCAGGCGATACACGCCGCTGGCCAGAGTCACCAGTGCGTCGCCCTGCTCGGTCGGTATAAACGCAGAGACCGGCTCGGGCATGCGCCATTGGCGATACTCCCCGGCAACCAGCCGACACGCCAGAAAACCGGCAATGTCGACCCAGTACAAGGCCTGCTCCGCGGCGTCCCAGAAGGAGCCCTCGGCCAGCTTGAAACGGTGCTCGGAAACGGGCAGCCAGTTCATGAAAAATGTCCTTTGTTATTGTTGTAAAGGCACTTTTTGGATGTTTGCGTCGCAGTCTTGTCCAACCTGCATGCCCAGTCGACCTGTTTCGCAGGCATCCAGCGGATCGATCGCCACAGGCACCGCGCCTCAGTGAAGCTGGCACTACTAAATAGTATTACAATTTATTTTTCAAGTGGCATTTTATAGGCTATAAATCCATGCATCGGCTTTAATCCGATCAAATAGTCTTACCAATAACAATAAAAGCAGGCAGATCAGATGAAAACACATGCTCTCCTCAGCACCCTTGGACTGTCCTTGATGATCAGCACCTTGACTGCACAGGCCGCGGCACTCTCCAGCGAGCACAGCACTTTCGGCCAACTGCCCGACGGCACTGCCGTCGAGAAATTCACCCTGCGCAACAGTCACGGCGTGCAGGCCAGCATCATCACCTACGGCGCGACGCTGCAATCGCTGCTGGTGCCTGACAAGGCCGGAAAAGTCGAAGACATCGTCCTGGGCTTCGACGATGTTCAGGGCTACCAGAACAACGGCACGGTTTATTTCGGCGCGACCATCGGCCGATTCGGCAACCGCCTGGCAGGCGGCAAGTTCAGCCTGGATGGCAAGACCTACCAAGTCCCGCTCAACGACAAGACCAATGCCCTGCACGGCGGCACTCAGGGTTTTGACAAACGACTCTGGAAGGCAGAAGAAACCAAGACCGGTGATTCGGTCGGCGTGAAGCTAACCTACGTGTCGCCGGATGGCGAAATGGGTTTTCCGGGCACATTTAAAACCGAAGTCACTTACAGCCTGAATGAGCAAAACGAGCTGAAGATTGACTACCGCGCCACCACTGACAAGCCGACTGTGCTGAACCTGACCAACCACAGCTATTTCAACCTGGCGGGTGCAGGCAGTGGTGATGTACTCAAACAGGTCGCCACCCTGCACGCTTCGCACTACACACCAGTCAACGACAAGCTGATCCCGACCGGCGAACTGCCTGCCGTCGCGGGCACGCCGATGGACTTTCTCAAGCCCACCGCGTTCGGCAAGCACATCAAGGACGATCACCAGCAGTTGAAATATGCCGAACCCAAACAAGGTGGCTTTGATTTCAACTGGGTACTCGACACTAAGGGTGATGTGAAGAAACTGGCCGCCGAGGTCAGCGACCCGCAATCAGGCCGCAGGTTGCAGCTATTCACCACCGAGCCTGGCGTACAACTGTATACCGGCAACTTCCTGGACGGCAGCATTTACGGCAAGGCGGGCAAGGTCTACCCGCACTGGGGTGCCTTTACCCTGGAGACCCAGCACTATCCTGATGCGCCCAATCAGCCGAAATTCCCCAGCACACGACTGGACCCAGGCAAAACCTACACCCAGACCACCGTGTTCAAGTTTCTCAATAATTAGGGACGTTGAAAGTCGCCCAGCCCCTGAAACCCAGGGGCTGGCGACTCTTGAGGTTACTGATTGCGCTTCATTGCCGCAGTCAGGGTATCGACGTTGTAACGGAACATCTTCGCGTAGGTCGACGCAGGGCCGTCGGCTGGCGACAAGGCTTCGACATACAACTCGCCGCCTGGCTGGGCACCACTGGCTTCGGCAATCTGCTTGACCAGACGCGGGTCGCTGGAGTTTTCGAAGAAGTAGGCACTGACATGCTCGGCCTTGATCTGACGAATCAGTTTCGAGACATCAGCTGCCGACGCTTCCGATTCGGTAGACAAGCCCAACGGTGACAGGAAGGTCACGCCATAGGCATCGCCAAAGTAGCCGAACGCATCATGCGAGGTGAGGATCTTGCGCTTGGCGGCCGGAATCGAATGAATCTGATCGCGGGCGTAAATGTCCAGTTGCTGCAGCTCGACGATGTAGCGATCGCCATTGGCCTGATACTCGCTTGCCCCGTCCGGGTCGGCTTTCTTCAGCGCGGCGATAATGTTACGCACATAAATCACCCCGTTGGCGGCGCTGTTCCAGGCGTGCGGGTCGACAATACGCTTGCCGTCTTCGTCCATGCTGCGGGTCTTGATCCCTTCAGAGAGCACTACCGGCTTGCCCTTGTAGCCCGACGCTTTGATGAGACGATCCATCCAGCCTTCCAGATGCAGGCCACTGACAAACGCCAGGTCGGCATTTTTCAACGCCTGGGCATCACTTGGTGTTGGCTCGTAGACATGCGGATCGCCGTTCGGGCCGATCAGGGACTTTACGTGAACACGGTCGCCGCCGACCGTACTGACCATGTCCGCGATGACCGTGAACGACGCGACAGCTTCCAGCGGTTTGGCCTGTGCCAGGCTGGCGAATGCCGACAGCGCCAGTGCAGCTATGGAACTCAACACCATCAATCGTTTCATGACGTACCTTTTCAGTTAGCCAGGTGAGGTTTGGGAAACAGCCGGCGCACGATGCCCGTGCGTCCGAACAACAGGGAAAGGCCGTAGAACGCACTGGCGGTAAGCACGATGGCCGGCCCCGAGGCGACGCCAAGGTGGTAGGAAACGATCAGGCCGATCAGGCCTGACAAGGTCGCCAGCAGTGTCGAAATCACCATCAGGCCACTCAGCGAGTTGGTCCAGAAACGTGCCGCAGTTGCCGGCAGCATCATCATGCCCACGGCCATCAAGGTGCCCAGCGCCTGAAAACCTGCGACCAGGTTCAGCACCACCAGCAGCAGGAACAACACGTGGTACAGCGAGCCACGCCCGCCGACCGCACGCAGAAAGCCCGGATCGAAGCACTCCAGCACCAGTGGGCGATAGATGATCGCCAGCAGAATCAGGGTGAAGGAGGCAATGCTGCCGACCATGTAAATAGCGGTGTTATCGATGGCCAGAATGGTGCCGAACAGCACGTGCAGCAGATCGACGCTGGACCCGTGCAGCGAGACGATCAGCACCCCGGCGGCCAGCGAGGTCAGATAGAAGCTGGCAAAGCTGGCGTCTTCGCGTAATGAGGTCAGTCGACTCACCAGACCGGACAGCAAGGCCACTGCCAGCCCCGCGATCAGACCGCCGAACCCCATTGCCGGCAACGACAGCCCGGCGACCATGAAGCCCACCGCCGCGCCCGGCAGCACCGCGTGGCTCATCGCATCGCCCACCAGGCTCATGCGCCGCAACATCAACAGCACACCGACCGGCCCAGAGCCGATACCCAGAGCCAGACACGCCACCAGCGCGCGGCGCATGAAGCCGAATTCGATAAACGGCTCAACCACCAGGCTATAGAGCATCATGCGTCGTCCTCGGCATCACACAACAAGGCATCCGGGCTCCAGTACTCGGCCATGTTGCGCGCCTTGCGCAGGTTGGCAACGCTGAGCACTTGCGCTGTCTCGCCCCAGGCAATGGCTTCGCGAGCCATCAGCAAGGTTTGCGGAAAGTGCTTACGGACCTGTTCGATATCGTGCAGTACGGCAATCACCGTGCGCCCCTGCCCGTGCCAGGCACGCACCAGTTGCAACAGATCACGCGTGGTGCGCGCGTCGATGGCGGTGAACGGCTCATCCAGGAGGATCACCGAAGCGTCCTGCAACAGCAGCCGGGCGAACAGCACCCGCTGAAACTGACCCGACGACAGCGAGCCCACGCTACGCCCTTCAAACCCCTCGAGGCCGACGGTCATCAGCGCCTCGCCGGTCAGACGCGCATGATTGCGCGTCAGACTGCGAAACGGGCCGATGCTGTGCCAGGCGCCCATCGAAACCGTATCGGCGACGCTCAGTGGAAAGCTGCGATCAATTTCCGCGGCCTGCGGCAGATAGCCAATTGTGCGGGTTGCCAGACGCCCGCGGTCGACGCGCCCCTGAGCAGGCTTCATGGTTCCGGCGATGGCCTTGATCAGCGTCGATTTGCCCGCGCCGTTGGGCCCGACGATAGCGGTCAGGCTACCGGCCTCGAAGCGCCCGCTGATGTGGTGCACGGCCGGACGGCGTTCGTACGCCACCGTAAGGTTTTCCAGAGCGATGGCGGCACTCATGGAACTGCCACCGACCAGCCAATGGCCAGCCAGAGCAATATCAGTATCGCCAGGGAAAACAGAACCCGCTTCCAGGCCGCTTGGGCCAGAACGGAGCGTGCTATCGAAGCGCTTGCTGTCGAAGCGTCAGAAGGATTTTTCAAGTAAAAGTAACCTGCAACTATTTGTTACAGTATTACATATCAATCGCACAAATGTTATTAAATAACGTTCATGCTGGCACCTTGCTTTCCAGTCGTGCAGATAAACGCCGGTGCGCATCCGGTTCGGCATCGCCTCGCAGAACTCCGCCGTGTGGTACTTGTGACACTGCACGCCTCCCTATACTGTATATACAAACAGTCAAGGGGCACTTCATGCAGCTTATCGACAAGCTCAGCATTCTGGCAGACGCCGCCAAGTACGATGCGTCGTGCGCCAGCAGTGGAGCACCCAAGCGCAGCTCGCAGGACAAGTCCGGGCTCGGCTCGACCAATGGCATGGGCATCTGCCACAGCTACACGCCGGACGGGCGCTGCGTTTCGCTGCTGAAGATTCTGCTGACCAACTTCTGTCTTTACGACTGCCAATACTGCGTCAACCGTCGCTCCAGCGATGTGCCCCGTGCGCGCTTCACTCCCGAAGAAGTGGTCACCCTGACCCTGGACTTCTATCGCCGCAATTGCGTGAGCGGGCTGTTTTTGAGTTCCGGGATCATTCGCTCTGCGGACTACACCATGGAGCAATTGGTCGAAGTTGCCCGGCTGTTGCGCGAGGTGCATGAGTTTCGCGGCTACATCCACCTCAAGACCATCCCTGACGCCGATCCGGCGCTGATCGAACAGGCTGGCCGCTACGCCGACCGTCTCAGCGTCAATATCGAGCTGCCGACCGACCTGAGCCTGCAGACCCTCGCACCGGAAAAGGACGTCGCGTCGATCAAGCAGGCCATGCAGACGATTTACACCGGCGAGCAAACGGTGCGCAACGAGCCTCGCTCGCCGCGCTTTGCGCCTGCCGGGCAGAGCACGCAGATGATTGTCGGTGCCGATGCCACCGACGACAGCACCATCCTGCACAGCGCACAATCGCTGTACAGCAGCTTCAAGCTGCGCCGGGTGTATTATTCTGCGTTCAGCCCGATACCCAACAGCCCCAACAGCGTTCCGCTCGCGGCACCGCCCCTGATGCGCGAGCATCGCCTGTATCAGGCTGATTTTCTGCTGCGCGGCTATGGTTTCACTGCCAGTGAACTGCTCGACGGCCCCGGTGACCTGGCGCTGGACATCGACCCCAAACTGGCCTGGGCGCTGGGCAACCGACAGGTATTCCCGCTGGACCTGAACCAGGCCGACCCTGCATTGATCGCCAGGGTGCCGGGCATTGGCATCCGCACCACGCAGCGGCTGGTCGAGTTGCGCAGACAGCGGCGCATCCGCTATGAAGATCTCACCCGCATGCGCTGCATACTGGCCAAGGCCAAGCCGTTCATCATTACCAGTGACTACCACCCGCCGCACGCGGAAACCACCAGCGAGTTCCTGCATCACCAGTTGCGCGACCGGCCTCAGCCTCAGCAAATGGGCCTGTGGGGATGATCTGCCTCGACTGCGACGACCTGTTCGACACCTGGCGGCAACAGGCTCGCTGGCTGTTGAGCCACGAAATCGACCCCAGCCAGGTCAGCTGGAAGTCGCCGGATGCCGCCGATCTGTTTGGCAGTGAGGAAGACTACCCCAAGGAAGCCGGGCCGTTTCAGGCACGGGTTCCGCTGGAGCTGGTGCAGTTGCTGGAAAGCGCCTCGCGCTACCGGGGCGATCAGCGCTGGAGCCTGCTGTACGAAGTGTTGTGGCGGGTGACCCACGGTGACCGCACGGCGATGATGGCCGGTGACAGGCTCGGCAGTGAATTGCATCGCCGCCTTAAATCGGTAAGGCGCGAGGCCCATCATCTGCACGCCTTCCTGCGGTTTGTCGCGCTGCCGTCCGTGGCTGACGACGAAGCCCTGATGCGCCCGCAGTACGTGGCCTGGCACGAACCGGCGCACGATATTCTGCTCAGTGCCAGCGAGCATTTCATCGGCCGCATGGGGCAGCACCGCTGGATGATCGCCACGCCTCAGGACGGCGTGTATTACGACGGCCAACAACTGATTCATGAGCGACGCTGCCCGCAGGCCTGGCAGACCATGGCCAGGCAAGTGGAAGACCCGCATGGCGAACTGTGGCTGACCTACTACAGCCACATCTTCAATCCTGCGCGCCTCAACCCCAAGGTCATGGAAGGCCACTTCCCTTCGCGATTCTGGAAGAACCTGCCGGAAGGCCCGCTGATTCCGGCCCTCATCACCCAGGCCCGCACCGGCAAGCAGCGTGACGGCCAGGCCAGCGACATCGCCGCCAGACGCGGCAAGAAAATTGCGCTGAAGGATTGAGAGCGAGGCACAGAGCCCTCCTCACCCGCCCGTTGAACGGACACACGCCCCTTGCGTCGGAGCACAGTGCCCTGACTGACGAGGTAGCGGTCCGCTGCCAGGACCCGTGATTGAACCAACTTCAGCCACGGCGGCTCACAGCTGTGGCAGCCGCGACGCTGCCTGCACGCCAGATGATAATGTGACCCGTCACAAGAGGCAGGCCACCCGAGGTTCAAACATGCTCGACAGCCCAACCCGACATCTGCTCGACACGCTATGCAAGGCGATGGCCGACAAACCGTTTCTGGTGGTGACCGGCGCAGGCATCAGCACCGCCTCCGGCATTCCGGACTACCGCGACAAGGACGGTGTGCGGCGTGGCAAACAGCCGATGATGTATCAGGAATTCCTCGGCAACCCCGCAGCGCGCCAGCGCTACTGGGCACGCGCCATGCTCGGCTGGCCGCGGATACGCGCGGCACAGGCCAATGCCGCACATCAGGCCCTGGCTGCGTTGCAGGCTGAAAACGCTATCACAGGACTGATCACCCAGAATGTCGATGCACTGCATACGCAGGCCGGCAGCCGGGACGTCATCGAACTGCACGGCAGCCTGCACCGGGTGCTGTGTCTGGATTGCCAGCAGCGCAGCGACCGGGCAGCCATCCAAGAGCAGATGCTGGCGCAAAACCCTTATCTGATCGGCGTCCACGCGACACAGGCACCCGACGGTGACACCCTGCTCGACCCGGCTTTCGAGGCCAGCTTCAAGGTGCCCCGCTGCCCGCACTGTGAAGGCGACAGGCTCAAGCCGGACGTCGTGTTCTTCGGCGAAAACGTCGCCGCGCCGACCGCTGCCAAGGCGATGCAGAGTGTCGAGGAGGCCGAAGGTCTGCTGGTGGTCGGCACCTCTCTGATGGCCTGGTCGGCATTTCGCCTGTGCAAAGCGATGGCCGAACAGGGCAAGCCGGTCATCGCCATCAACCATGGCAAGACCCGGGCAGACGAACTGCTTGCAATGAAAATCGAGGCGTCCTGCGAGCAGGTATTGCCGTGGCTCGCCGAGCAGCGGGTTTCGCGTTAAAACAGCCCCAACTGCCCACCGATCAGGGTGCTGAAATCGTCATCCACAAAAGGCAGGATCGCGTCAGCCAGCGGTTGCAGCTGACGAGTCACGTAGTGATCGTAGTCGATCGGGGCGTGACGAATTTCCAGCGGCTCCGGCCCGGCGGTGGTCATCACGTAGCTGATCCAGCCGCCACTCTGATACTGACGCGGTCGTCCCTGCTGGTCGTTGTATTCGTCGGCCAACCGCGCGGCGCGCACATGGGGCGGCACGTTACGCTGGTAGTCATCGAGCTTGCGACGCAGGCGCTTGCGGTAGATCAACAGGTCATCCAGCTCGCCTGACAGGGTGCGCTGTACGTAGTCACGTACGTAATCCTGATACGGCTGACGCTTGAAAATCCGCAGGTACAGCTCCTGCTGAAACCGCTGAGCCAGTGGCGACCAGTCGGTGCGTACGGTTTCGAGGCCCTTGTAGACCATCTCTTCGGAACCGTCAGCACGGGTCACCAGACCGGCATAACGCTTCTTGCTGCCCTCCTCCGCACCGCGCACCGTGGGCATCAGGAAGCGCCGAAAATGCGTTTCATATTGCAGTTCAAGGGCGCTGTGCAAACCGTACTCGGCATGCAAGTGCTCGCGCCACCACTGGTTGACCTGCTGCACCAGCGCCTTGCCGATGCTTGCCGCCTCTTCCTGCCCGTGAGGACGACCCAGCCAGACGAATGTCGAGTCGGTATCGCCATAGATCACGGTGTAGCCCTGCGCCTGAATGAGGTCGCGGGTCTTGAGCATGATTTCATGCCCGCGCAGGGTGATCGATGAAGCCAGACGCGGATCGAAAAAGCGGCAGCCGCTCGAACCCAGCACACCGTAGAAGGCATTCATGATGATTTTCAGCGCCTGGGACAAGGGCGCGTTCTGCTCGCGCTTGGCGGCTTCCCGCCCCTGCCACACACGCTCGACAATGGCTGGCAGGCTGTGACGGGTGCGCGAAAAGCGCGCGCCGCGAAAGCCCGGCACCGACTCGCTGTCCGCAGGATGCCTAAGGCCTTCGATCAAACCCACTGGATCAATCAGAAAGGTACGAATGATCGACGGATAAAGGCTTTTATAGTCCAGCACCAGCACCGACTCATACAGCCCTGGCTGGGAATCCATGACAAAACCGCCAGGACTGGCCTCCGGCAGGCGCTCGCCCAGGTTGGGCGCAACGAAACCCTGGCGATGCATCAGCGGGATATACAAATGGCAGAACGCCGCAACCGAACCACCGCTGCGGTCGGCAGGCAGACCGGTGACCGTGGCACGTTCGAGCAGAAAGGTCAGCAGTTGCGTCTTGGCAAAGATGCGCGTAACCAGTTCGCAGTCCTTGATGTTGTAACGTGCCAGCGCCGGCTTGTCCTCGGCGAACATGCGGTTGATTTCGTCCATGCGCTGATATGGCGTATCGATGGCCTTGCCTTCGCCCAGCAGGGTTTGCGCGACGTATTCAAGGCTGAACGACGGAAAACTCCAGGTCGCCGAGCGCAGTGCCTCGATTCCGTCGATGATCAGCCGCCCGCTCACGTCGGCAAAAAAATGGTTGTTGCGACTGCCGTGCTCACGCCAGCCCATCGCTTCACCGTCACGCCCGAGCCTTAACGGCACTTGCAGGCGCTGGGCATGCTCATGCAGCACGCGCAAATCGAACTGGATGACGTTCCAGCCGATAATCGCATCAGGGTCGTGCAGCGCTAGCCACTCGTTAAGGCGTTCGAGCAACTGCGCGCGGGTATCGCAATAGTCGAGCTGAAAATCCAGCGCCTCGTCGCCACCATTGGCCGGGCCCAGCATGTAGACCTGGCGCTGACCACAGCCCTCCAGCGCAATCGAATACAACTCGCCGCGTGCCGTGGTTTCGATATCCAGCGAGACCAGTTTCAGGTTGGGACGGTAATCGGGCGCCGGCTTGATCTGCGCGTCGCAGAGCACGCCCTCGGCATCCGGCGTGCCGCCAAACTGCACCGGCGCGGTGATAAAGCGCTCCATCAGGTAGCGTTCTGGCGGTCGAATGTCCGCTTCGTAGACGTCTACATTGCCCCTGCGCAGCAGCTTTTCGATGTTCATCAACTGGCGATGCTGCTGGCAATACACACCCAGCACCGGGCGGTGACGGAAATCACAGAGTTCCAGCGGGCGTAGCTCTACGCCACGTTCGGTACGCAATAACGATCGGGCGCGCTCGCCCTGCTCGGCAGGAATAAAGGCAACCGAGGGCTGGCAAGGCAGACGGATATGGCGCGGGCCCTGATCGGTGGCCAACCAGAAGTCGACCTCGGTCCCGGCGGGCGTATCTTGCCAGTGCCGACTCAGTATAAAGCCCTGCTGTACATCCAACGCTGTTACCTCGACCGCTCGGTGAAACAACTGATTCTACTTGGCTATGAGGCCAAAGGCGCGTCTGGCGGGCGAATTAGCGGCACATTGGGGGCGCGGATAATTGATTCCTCCTATTCCCGTGATCCTTATTTACTGCTTGCTCGTTTCTGCGTGCTGGATGATTCTGTAGTGGTTCTGGCAATGCACTACAGCCATCCAGGTCCCGATCACGGAGAGCCCCATGAAAACCGTCGCCCAGCTACTGAAATTGAAAGACCTGCGGAACCAGCAAGTGCATACCATCGGACCGGATCAGATGGTGCTCGACGCACTCAAGTTAATGGCTGAAAAGAACATCGGTGCGCTGCCGGTGGTCGAGGGCAACGTGGTGGTCGGCGTCATCAGCGAACGGGACTATGCGCGCAAGGTGGTCCTCAAGGGGCGTTCGTCGGTGGGGACACCGGTCAGGGACATCATGAGCAGCAAGGTGATCACTGTCGACTCGCAACGCAGCGTCGAGGCGTGCATGGGCATCATGACCGACAGCCACCTGCGCCACTTGCCAGTGGTGGAAGGCGGACAGTTGCTGGGCCTGCTGTCCATCGGTGACCTGGTCAAGGAAGCCATTGCAGAACAGGCCAGCCTCATTCAACAGCTCGAGCAGTACATTCGCGGCGAATGAACTGAGCAACGCATCAGGCGCAGCGCGCGTTTGCCGCGCGCCGCGCCGTTCACTCAGTCGTCCAGCGTCTTGCCAGGCGCCCCGCCCTTGACCGGCTTGCCCGGTTTTTCGGCCGGCGCAGGTTTGGCTGGCGGCTCGGGAGCAGGTGCTGCGGCTTCCTGCTCGCGCATCGGCATCTGATCGATAGTGGCGAAGATTTCCTTGGGGTCTAGCGATTCCGGATCTTTGAGAGTCTTATCGACCTTTTTCTCGCCGTCCTTGCCCACCAGAATGACCCTGGTCCCCGTCCCCGCCCCGAGCTTCAGCTCACGGATCAATGCCATGGTCGACTGCGGGTCCATGGTTTTACCATCGTGCTCGCCCATGGTGTTGACCACCGTGAACAGGACCATATTGCGCTGCGCAAAGGCCTCACGGTTGGCAGGCTCGTCCAGTGACTTCTTGAGCTTGACCAGCACCGGATCGTTGCTGCTGGGGGCGATGATGATCAAGGGGCGCGACTTGCCGCGCTCCTGCGCCAGAGGGCCATCGCTGTCGGCAGCAAGCGCTGTACCGGCAGCGACGAGCAGGGTGGCGAGGGTCAGGGACCGGATTAACATGGTGGGCTCCTTTCAAATCCATTGGGTAGCCATCGCGTACAGACCGACACGATGCTGGTCTGTTCTACCGCATATGGGTCATCCCGGTACAGCCCGATGTAGTCCTTTTCCTTAATCCGTGGCGTCAGGCAGTGCGTGCAAATGACCGATCACAGGCGCTGTCTAGGCTCGCCGCCAAGCCTTGGACGATCTGCGCCACTTCAGCGGCGTCCAGCACCAGGGGTGGCAACAGGCGGATGATTTTGCCCCGAGTGACATTGATCAGCAGGCCATGTTCCTCGGCTGCAATGCGTGTCAGTTCAGGTATGGCCTGGCGCAATTCGATCCCGATCATCAAACCCTGGCCACGAACGTCCAGCACGTTCGGGTGGGCACCCAGCGCATTGCGCAGCCCGGCCAGCAACTGCCTGCCTTGCAGTGCGGCGTTTGCCACCAGCGCCTGTTGTTCGATGATATCGATCACCGTGCAGCCGACCCGGCAGGCCAGCGGATTACCGCCGAAGGTACTGCCGTGGCTGCCGGGCGTGAACAGTTGCGCCGCCCGGCCCCGGGCCAGGCAGGCGCCGATCGGTATGCCGTTGCCCAGCCCCTTGGCCAGGGTCATGACGTCTGGAACGATGCCCTCATGCTGAAAGGCAAACCACTTGCCGGTACGGCCCATGCCGGTCTGGATTTCGTCGAGCATCAACAGCCAGTCACGCCGCGTGCAACGCTCTCTCAAGGCCTTGAGATACCCGGCGGGTGCCATCTGCGCGCCGCCCTCGCCTTGAATCGGCTCGACCAGCACGGCGCAGATCCGGTGCCCATAGGTCGTGCAAACCTTGTCGAACGCCGCCAGGTCGCCAAATGGCACCTTGATGTAATCGCCCGGCAAGGTACTGAAACCCAGGCGCACAGCTGGTCCGTCGCTGGCCGATAGCGTGCCCAGCGTGCGGCCGTGAAAGGCGTTTTCCATGACCACGACCAGAGGCCGTTCGATGTATTTGTGCCAGCCATGCAGGCGCGCCAGCTTGAGCGCAGTCTCGTTGGCCTCGGCACCGGAATTGTTGAAAAACACCGCGTCCAGCCCCGACAAGGCCGTCAGTTTCTGCGCAAGGCGCTGCTGCCAGTCGACGGTGTACAGGTTGGAGGTGTGCAACAGCAGACCCGCCTGATCACGAATCGCCTCTACCAGCAGTGGATGCGAGTGCCCCACGTTGGTCACAGCCACGCCTGCCACGGCGTCCAGGTACTCGCGCCCGCCTTGGTCCCACAGACGTGTGCCCAGACCATGAGTGAAGCTCAGGGCCAGAGGTTGGTAAGTGCTCATCAGGCAGGTGGCGGTCATGAGGTGAAGCTCCTTGGGTATGTTTCGGTTTTTGCAGTATCGTTAACCACCTCAAATGGATAAACAGCGAAATACTTCAATCATTTTAAAGCTGAGATTGATAATGGATTTATTTCAGGCAATGCGCGTGTACGTGAAAGTGGTCGAGGCAGGCAGCCTGACGGCAGCGGCGCAAGCGTGTTCGATTTCCACCACCATGGTCGGCAATCACTTGCGCGCACTGGAGGAGCGCCTGGGCGTCAGCCTGTTGCAGCGCACCACACGCCGCCAGCGACTGACGGAATTCGGTACCGCGTATTACGAGCGTTGCCTCGAGGTGCTGGGGCTGGTGGCCGAGTCCGAGCAGTTGGCCGAGCAGGCCCACGGCGACCCCACAGGTACACTGCGCATCACCGCGCCACTGACCTTCGGCTCGGAAGTGCTGGCGCCTGCTCTGGTCGAATTTTCGCGGCGCTTTCCCGAGGTCAAGCTCGATCTGGTGCTGACCAATCAACGTCTGGACATGATCGACAATGGCTTTGACGTCGCCATTCGCCTGGGCAACATGCCTGAATCGTCGCCACTGATCGCGCGCGCCCTGCAGGATTACACCTTGACCATCTGCGCCGCGCCGGACTATCTGGCCCGCCACGGCACGCCGACGCATCCCGAGGATCTTCGTGAGCATAACTGCCTGGCGTTCGCCTACCCGGCGGGAGACGAATGGCGCACTGCCGGTACACAGTGGCGTATGACCGGCGCAGACGGCGACGTGCTGGTGGAGGTAAGCGGTTCGATGGTGGCCAACACTTCCGCCGGTCTTTATCAGGCGGCTCGTGCAGGCATGGGCGTAGTGATGCTTCCGGATGCGCTGGTGCAGCGAGACTTGCAGGAAGGCCGGCTGATTGCGTTGTTCCCCGACTACCATTTGCCCAGACGACCGACAAACCTGCTGTATGTGCAGGACCGTTATCGATTGCCCAAGCTGAGAAGTTTTGTGGAGTACGCGACGGGGCTTTGGGGGCGGTAAGGGCTTACCGCCGGAGGGTTAACGGGTCGACTCCGGCGCGCAGCCTTTGCGGTGCGCGCCGGGGTGTACCGGGAATGAACGTCAGACCCGGAATCGACTGACCAGGCTTTGCAGATGCACGCCCAGACGAGCGAGCTCGACGCTCGACGCAGCGGTCTCTTCACTGGCAGAAGCCGTCTGTTCGGAGATGTCTCGCACATTGAGGACACTGCGGTTGATCTCTTCGGCAACGGCGCTTTGCTCTTCGGCGGCAGCGGCGATCTGATGGTTCATCGTCTCGATCGTCGAGATCGCCTGAGTCATGTTATTGATGGAAACACCCGCGTTGCGCGTCAGCTCGACACTGTTTGCAGTCAGTGCCTGGCTGTTGTCGAGGATCGTTGCCACCTGCGCCGTGCGGGTATGCAGGCCACTGATCAATGCCGCGATCTCTTCGGTCGACGTCTGCGTGCGCTGGGCCAGGCTTCTCACTTCGTCAGCCACCACCGCAAAGCCTCGGCCTGCTTCGCCCGCACGCGCGGCTTCGATTGCAGCGTTGAGGGCCAGCAGATTGGTCTGCTCGGCAACGGCCTTGATGACATCGAGCACGCCACCAATCTTGTTGCTCTCATTCTTGAGGTCGTCCATCGCGGACTTGGAGTGAGAGACTTCAGTTGCGAGCTTCTCGATCTGGGCAACCGCCTTGGAAACCACGCCGTCGCCTTCGCGAGCTTCTTTCGAGGCGTTGACCGCAGCGTGCGAAGCCTGTTCTGCGTTGCGTGCGACTTCCTGAACGGTCGCAGACATTTCGTGCATCGCAGTGGCGACCTGATCGGTTTCGCTCTTCTGGCTGTTGACGCCAGCGCTGGTCTGCTCGGTGACGGCCGACAACTGTTCGGCGGCACTGGCGATTTGTGTCACGCCATCGCGCAAGCCACCAATCAGCTCGCGCAGGTTGCCGGTCATGCGCATCATGCTGCCCTGCAACTGGCCCAGTTCGTCCTTGCGGGTGACTACCTGGTTGTGCGTCAGATCACCATCAGCGACACGCTCGGCCAGTTTCAATGTTTCACGCAGCGGGCCAACGATAAGGTTGGTAATGACCCACGCCGCCAGGGCGCTCATGATCAACGCTGCAATCAGCCAGACAGAGAGCAGCATCTTGGCCTGACTCACATCCTCAACTCTCAGGTTGACCTGGTTCTCGGACAGCTTGTCAGCACATTCAAACAGGATGCCGATGTCTTTGGTGATGCCTGCCTGAGCCAGATCAATCCTGGCCTGCGCCGCGGTGAACTGATTCAAGGTGTTCTGATAGCTGAGCATAGAGTCAACAAGGTGCTTGATGGTCACCGACTGACCCTCGAAACCTTGCAGATTTCTGACAAACTCGATAACCGTGTTCATCGATGTTTCCGCTGGAGCACGGTTTTCCGGCTTCAGCGAATAGGTGTAACCACGCAAGTCGAAGCGCATTTTCTGGAACAGCGTCATCGCCTGCACGATGGCATCGCGCTGCGCGGGGGTGCCGTCATCGGATCGGGCAACGGCGTTGAGCTTTTGCAAATCATCAGCGCCTGCATCGGCGTACTGGCCAAACACCGAACGGGTGGCCTCACGGGCAGCGGTTGCCTGCATGAGGTTGTCGTAGTGAATACGGTAATCCTTCAAGGCGTCGGCGGCAGTATTGACCAGCGGTATATTCAACGGCGAGTCGAACACCTTCTGCGCATACTTCACATGATTTTCGAGACTTTCGAATGCTTTCAGCCAGTTGCTGGCGCGCTCGGCGTCATAGTTGACCGAATAGGCCAATCGGGCAATACGGACATCTCGCGTAAGCGAGCTCAGCTTGCCGATGTCGGAAATCCGCTCGCTTCGTTCACTCAGCGAGGTGATGCCTGTCCAGCCTGTCAGCGCAATCAGCACCGTCAGTACGATGACCAAAGCAAACCCGAGCACGAGCTTGGACCTGACAGAAATATTGCTCAGAGTATTTATCACGGGGAGTCGCTCTTTTGTTGGTCATCAGTGGAATGCAAGAGGCCTGTCCTTGCCATCTATCTATACAATCCACAGATGTCGGCAGCGAGGCTTCAAACTTTAAAACTGACGTCAATATTTCGCTTGAAAATAAATCCTCGCGGGCGCGACCAACCCCGATGGCATTTTCATTCGAGTCAGTTAGCATGGGCCGTTACCCACACTTGGGTATTCTGGAGAAGTGCATGAGTCTGGAATTGATCGCCTCAAAAAGCAGCTTGTTGACCATCGAGGAGCGCTCTGCAATTGCCGAGATCGAGGCCACGACCAATGTGCTGCGCCTTGTCACTCGCCTGACAGGCATGCGCTTCGCCGGTATTGCCAAGTTTACCGATGCCGACTGGATCGCCTGCTCTGTCTATGACCCGACAGACCTGGGTATCGACGACGGCGACGTGTTCAAACTCGAGACCACGCTCTGCAACGAGTTTTGCGTCAACCCCGAAGCACTGTTCGTGCCGCAGATCAGCACGAACGGCCGGTATGCGAACCTGCCGGTGGTAAAGCGCTACGCCATCGAAAGCTATGCCGGCGTACCGATCTACCTTCCCGACGGGCAACTGTATGGCGCGTTGTGCGCTCTGGACTCCAGAACGACGCTGTTTGACGACCCCGATCTGGCGGAAACCCTGACCCTGTTCGCCCGATTGATCGGGTGCATTTTCTTCGCCAACATCAACGAAGGCAGCTGACTCGGGCGCAGCACTGCCGACTTACGGGCTGACAGACTGCTCTGCAAGCGCATACAGGGGCACCGATTCGAGCAAGGCACTGCTGAACTGACCTTCGTCGAGTTGCATGCGATGTCGGGGCGGAACGGGTGTCGCAGGGTGATCGCCGTCCAGCAAGGCTTCGACAGGCAGATCGATCCCGAAATGAGGAAATGGCTCCTGAGCCACCCAACCGCCAGCGGCCAGGACCAACAATAGAAAAATACCCGCAATGGGTTCTTTGGGTCTGCACATTCTCGTTTCTCCAATCCGGCAAAACGATCTGGCTCACAATGAGCCACTCAGTATAAAAGCCGGGGCGTCACCCGGCTCTCGCGGTCGTCGCATTACGCGAAGGGCTCTTCGCCCTGCAACTTGGTGCGGTGCATCATTCGCCCGCACTCGGGGTCATAAGCTTCGGCCCGGTGCATGGTGCCGGTGTTGTCCCAGATCACCAGATCACCGACCTGCCACGCATGGCTGTAACTGAACGCCTCGGACGTGGCCCACTCGCGAAGGCCAACCAGAATTCGCGCACTTTGCGCCAGGCTGAGGCCAACGACTTGCTGCGCGGTGCAGCCCAGAATCAGCGACTTGCGACCGGATCGGTGCTTCCAGACCAGCGGCAACTCCTTCTCGCCGATAGCCTGCATGGCCTCGAGCATCGCAAGGCCGGGCTCCGGATTGTAATAGAGTAACGATGCCCATGGGGCATGAATGACGCGCAGACCGTCGTAATGCTGTTGCTCAGCGCTCGATAGTCCCTCGTACGCCGCGTAAGTGTTACAGAAACCCGTGTTGCCTCCCCAGCTGGCGGGCACCTTGCAGGACAACAACGAAGCCAGAATGGGTGAATCGCTGCTCGTACCGTCTATGTGCCAGTAGAGCGAACCTTTGAGAAACTCCGCGCCTGCCGGATTCTCTTTCACATCCAGGCTGATCCGGGTGATGTTCTGCCCATCGCCGGGTTCAGGGCAGAACGTACCCAGCGTGCGAGTGAAGGCAATTTGCTCTGCGTCGGAAAAATGAATCTGCGGGAACACCAGCACCCCTCGCTGCTCCAGCAGCTCCCGGATCTCGCCAGCGAATTGCCCCGACAGCAGTTCCTGCTTGCCGTTGAAAACACGCGCGCCAATACCTGGCTTGATGGGCTCCTGTGACAGCTGAACGAGCGAAGTGGCTAACATGGTGCGACCCTCCTCATAAGTGAACACAACGGTACACTTATGAGGAAATGGAAGCAATAGCTCTGTTTTGCCGCGGGACGTTTTAAAGGGAATGCAGATAATTACCCAAGTGATCGTGCAGGAAGAAAGCGAGCAATACTCCGATAAGCATTGCCAGCAAATCCAGCGCTCTGGCCTTGCCCCATATCGGCGTGCGCTCCCGGAGTCGAAAATACCAGGGGCCCGTACAGAGAATAAGACCCTGCCCCAGGAACCAGACAAGGACAATGAAAAGCCCAGTGCTTAAGAGGCTGTCGTTTCTGACAATCAGAGAACCTGTCGACTGACTCAAGGCAGCAAAATAAAGGCCGACCACCCCGATGACCGCCATCGTCAGCCCAATGGGCCAGGCTGGAAAGCCACGACGCTGTACGTGCTTTTCAAGGTTCGACCGATCCCCCTCCAAGAGCTCGATGGTTCTCGGCCATCCTGCAATACGCGCAAGCGTCAGTACGTCATGGCCATTGCTGTTGGTCGCCGCAGAATCTGCCCCCATGTACAGAAGCGTAGCGACGAAATTGCAATTACCGGCGAGGGTTTCGCGATGGATCATTTGCCAGCCCGAGTCGTCGTAGTCAGTGGCCAGACCCGGATCATCCCGAAGGCCCTCTTCCACGGCACCCTGTGCGTTCAGTCCCATCGGATGCTCAAGCCGCTCCAGCTTGTTCAAGGCACGTTTATCCGATGCACTGTCCAGTGCGCGCGAGAAGCAGACCGGTGACTTGCCCTCTGCTGGCGGAACAAGCATAACGGTCCCCGCCTCACCAAAGTCCAACCCCCACGCCTGGTCATGCTCGACGCGCTCGGCCGCAGACATGCCGGACCGCAGGGCATCGATAGTGAAACCGCCAAATGCGCGACCGCCAAACACATAGACCCAGTCATTCAAGCGGTCCAGGGAAACCGACACAGGGTCCCCTGCATTTATCGAACTCACCCACACAGGCTCATTCATGAGAATGCCCGAGAGGGTCAGGCCGTCGAAATCGACATCCGTGACCCACATGTTCTCAACCGATGGGCTGTCGGGATCGGCTGAGTCAGTCGTGAAGGACACCTTTACCGCAGCCAGGTCCAGCGCTTTCACAATTCGGCGACGCTCCCAGGACATCTCGCGCCAGAAGAATCTGAAGGTGCGCTGCGCACTGGCAACCGCAACACGAAAGTCCTCGCTCTCGCCTTCAACACCGTAAATTTTTTGCTCCGTCATTGGCAGGGTCATTCCTTGTTTGATGAGTGCGAACAGAATGGCGGTGTCGCTGGCCCTCATTCAATTCGGCTGTTTTAAATACATTATTTCTTGAGTCACTGTGGCGCCAATCTCGATATTACCTGCTTGCGGCCAGGATAATCCGCTGCCAAAGTGCCTCGAACGAACGCCTGAAAATCGATACTGGCGTGCCTCAATCGGAGCAGAAATGAAATACGACGACGCCTCCTGGCACTATAACGGCAACTTTCCCAGCGACCTTCCACACGCCGCCGGTGCAACGCACATCGGTATGTTTCTGGCCTGGATGCTGCTGAACAAACTGGCCAGTGAAGAGCTGCTCGATGATGCAGAAAGCGAGGTAGACGCGCTGGAAAAACGCGAGCTTACGGGCAGTGCCTTCGTTATATCAATGCTCGACGAAAAGCTTACCGATCAGGAGTTCAATACAGTCGGCAATGCGTTCGCGATAGCCTATTACGAGGGACTGAACAGCGACAGCCGCTATGTCGATGATTACGTGCTCGCCTTTGGTGTCACCCAGGATGCGATCTACAGCGTTGAAGACACCTGGGCCAATTACGACAAACTGTCCCCAGTCATAGATGCTCGTTTTGCAGACTGGCAAGCGATGGGCAAACCCGAATATATTGTCTGACCCGTATAACGCGGCGGCAGCTATACCGCAAAATGCCGCTTCGGCCTCACCGCCAATACGCAATTCAAGGAACGAATCAACGTGCACGCCCCTGCCCCGCAAATCCTCATCCAGCGCATGGCCGACATTCACCTCGAAGGTGTCACTGCACTCTATAACGAGCCTGCGGTGTGCCGTCAGGTACTGCAGATGCCTTATCAGTCCATCGAAGTCTGGCGCAAACGCCTGGCTGCCAGTACCGAGCGACACGTGAAACTGGTCGCTCTCCATGGCAACGAGGTGATTGGCAGCATTGGCCTGGAGCAGTATTCGCGCAGTCGACAAAGCCATGTCGGCGCTATCGGTATGGGCGTCGCATCGGCCTGGCAGGGCAAAGGCGTCGGCTCGAAGTTGCTGGCAACAGCACTGGACATCGCAGATAACTGGATGAACCTGCACCGAGTGGAGTTGACCGTGTATGTCGACAACGAAGCAGCCCAAGGTCTGTATCGAAAATTCGGTTTCGAAACAGAGGGCCGGCTGCGCAACTACGCGGTGCGCGATGGCCTGTTCGTCGATGCCTTGAGCATGGCGCGGCTCAGATAAACCGTGTCCGTCAAAACCGCTACTTGAGCGATGCGTTAAAGCATGCAAGGATCAGCCATGAATCAATTTCCCCAAAGCAACCGACATCACCACCACAGCCCGCTTCAAGGTGCTGCGGTTGCTTGTGCTCATCGATTGGCCAGATATAGATCCACATTCTGACCCATCAGTGAAACCGACCAAGGCGCCCATGGCGCCTTTTTTATTGCCTGAAAAAACTGGAGATCATCACCCATGACCATGCTACGCGGAACCCGCATCGTGACCGGAACAGAAGCCGCAACCCTGCGTGACACAGAAAATCGTTTCCGGAGCTATCTTCATCGAAGCCGGGGCTGAGGAAGCGATAGTGCCGGCCTTATGGGGCCAGGACACCTTTATCGAAAAAGCCGGCGGCAGCGAAATCATCGGCCAGATGTGGGCCTTCGAGGACAAGGCCGGGCGCGCCTGTTGCCTGATACCCGAAGCCACGGCGCTGTTTCAGGAGCGCAGTGAAGCCCTGCTTGAGGGGCGACGCGAAGCCCTGTTTTTCTACGTGGCACGCTGTTATCGCTACGAGCGCCCGCAAGCCGGACGCTACCGCGAATTCACCCAACTGGGGCTGGAAATCCTCAGCCCTTCACCGCAGCAGGCGTTGCTGCGCAACCAGGCCATCTGCACCGGTTTTCTGGATTCGCTGGGCCTGGACTATGAACTCAATACCGCCGTGAAACGGGGCCTGAGCTACTACCTGGAAGGCAACGGCTTCGAGGTGCGATGTTCACGCCTAGGTGCGCAGCAACAAGTGGTCGGCGGCGGCGCCTATCGGGAGGGTGCCGGGTTTGGCATCGGACTGGAGCGGCTGGTATTGGCGCTTGGGTGCGGCCAATAACGCCTATCCTGTAACTGGTCGTAGAAGCGCAACGCGTTACACTGCGCTTCTACCCTGCCCCCGACCCGAGGCCCCCGTATGAAAGTTGGTGTGATTTCCGACACCCACGGACTGCTCCGTCCTGAAGCCATCGCTGCGCTACAGGGCTGCGTACAGATCATCCATGCCGGTGACATCGGCAGCCAGGACATCGTCGAGCAACTGACCGCCATCGCCCCCCTGCACATCGTGCGCGGCAACAACGACATGGATGCAGACTGGGCAACCCCCATCGCCGATCACCTACGCTTCGACATCGACGGCTGGCAAGTCCTGCTGGTCCACGACATCGCCGACGTTCCAGCGCTAGTGGATGACCGCGTGAAACTGGTCGTTACCGGCCACTCGCATAAACCCCTCATCGACTGGCGCGGCGACACGCTGTATCTGAATCCGGGCAGCGCCGGACGGCGGCGTTTCAAACTGCCGGTGACGCTGGCGCTGCTTGAGGTGAGCGCGGATGCGATTGAGCCGAGTCTGGTGCAGTTGGTCGACTGACAACAGGGCTAACGCTGAGTATTTCTTCACGCAAAAACAGGGTTTCGATCACGGCGATTATCGTCCCCACGCTCCGCATGGGAATGCCGTTCGTTACGCTCCGCGTCACCCTGAACGCAAGACTCATTCCTGTATCGAAAGCGCTCCGAATGCCGATGCAACACAGGACCTCTAAAGATCCTGCGACTCATGCAGTGTCCTTTCTATTAATCAGCGTTCCAGTCCATTCACTGGCATCACAGCTGCGCAGGCATACGAAAATCGCGCAACGCACTCATATCAAATGGATTGGGTGCCCGCTGGCTCGACAAAAGATAGTTGGCGCGCATCCCGCCCACCTCGGCCTTGAGCAGCAGAACATCGCGCCCTTTCAGAGGCTCGGTCTGCATCAGATCCAGAAGGCGAAACAGCGACCAGGGACCGGTGTTCTTTTCAATCCCCAGCGGCCTGCCAGCCATCCCTTCCATCACCAGACTCGTACGCCCCTCTTCAGCGTCAGCAGGCCATTTGAACAAGGTCGGTACGATAGGACCATGCCGATACTCCAGTGATTGCTCGCCCAGCCGGAACTCGGCGCGGCGAACACTTGGGTCGAGCGTGTAGGGTTCAAGGGTAAACTGCACCTGCGGTTCTTGCGCGCGATGGGCAAAGAAACTTTTGCGGATTCGATGCACACCTGCCATCTGATCCAGATACGCACGGCTCATGGGCAGGCTGTAGCCGTCAATGCTGCGCAGTTTGTATCGCCCCGGATCGCCACTGACAAATGGCCTCAGGTAGCTATCAAAGAAGCGTTCGGCTATCCCCTGCGAGCCGAAGAACTCACGAAAATCATTAAGCGCCACATCACTGCTGCTGTGTGCATGAAACGGATAGCGCTTGTCGAGAGATTGCTCATAGAAACTGTAAAGCTCGGCCTTGTAGCGCTGGTTGAGGTACCGATGAGACTGATACAGCACGAAGCTCCAGGTGTCCTCCGCAAGCGTATTGAACAACCCGCCCAGAGGCTGCGCCAGACCGGTCGCCGCGTTGCGCAGGTTGCTCAGTGCATCCCGCTGTCCAGACATTCGTCCCTTTGCCATTTCGTAGGCAGCAAGATCGGGCTGACCTGAACGCCCCAAAGCAGCCATTTGCATCTGCAATTCATTGATCGCGCTCAATGCGGCAATCAGTTCGGGAGTCGGACCATTATCGCTGTCCAGTAAACGGTGTAAGGGATCAAAACGGCGCTGCAACGATTTCTTTGCCGTCCCGGGCAGGCTGACAGTCACCGCCTGCTGAACTTTATCGCCAATCGCGGCCACCTGAGTGATTGGCGATGGTCCAGAGACAGCTTTACCAGCTTCAGCCTTCATCGCGTCGAGACTGTCTGCAAGGACCGGAAAAAGCGTGTTGTCACGTACTTCGATCAGTAATTGCAACAACGGTGAATGGGCTGCCGTCAGCCCGGCCATTTGCACCGCAGCAGCACCAGGACCCTCGAAGGGTTGCAGCGAAACCCGTCCGATCGCCTCGGCCCAATAATCGGCATAATCCCGGAAATACAGCTTTTCCAGCTCGACCATCAGCATCCGCAGCTTTTTTGCATCGAACTGCGCGCCCTCACCCAGAACCCAGTTGTCATGCATGAGTTCGGTCACTAAACCCGTGCCACGAGTGACGAAATATTGCTCATAACCATGGCGGGTATAAAGCCCGGGAATTCGGTAATCAGTGCCCGCCAGTAAACCTGCCTGAGAGCCGACGTGGTGGGCCAGACTGTAGTCCGGGAGTGTACTTGCCCTTTCGCGCAACACTCGATAAACGACGCTGGCAAAGGACTCGTTGCGCAGAACCTGTCGAGCCTGTGCCACTAGCGCGTCGTTTACAGGGTAGGCAAAGGACTGAGCAAGCAGACGCTCGAAATGCTGAGTCAGCTGGTTCTGAGCCTGCGCATGACCGACGTAACGAACTGACCAGTCGGTCGCTACCCACGCCTTCAGCGCAGAGGGTTCCCGGTGCTCGTCCTTGACCAGCATCAGGTAGGCACGCAGGCTATCCAGCAACTGCTCGCGATCCCCCAGGCTAGCCATTATGCGCGCCTCAATCATGTGGGCCACGCGTGGCAGCAACTCCCTCTGCAGCTCCGCATGATAGGTGCGCATCAGAACATCGTTGGCAGGCTTGCCCTGATAGAGGCCACTGCGTTCATGCAGACCGACCTCATCGCCATCCGGAAATACGCGGGCCGCCAGATAAAGCGTGTTCAAGCTATCAAGGACCGTCAGCAGATCGTCCTCGGCGCCCAGTGATGATCTTTGGTGCGCCCATTGCTCGCCCATAACACGCAGCCTTTCCAGCCGGTCATGATTGGCACTGAAACCGGTCGCCCACAGCACACCGAACACAGACAAGAGCAACAACGCCGCGCAACACATACCCCGCTGACGCCACTGAATCTTTCGGCGTGCTGTTTTATCGAGAATCGCGAGATCGGCCTCAGGGAAAATCACATGTCGTAACAAATCATGAATGAACCGCGCTTTTCCGCTGTAGCGGGTCAGTGATCCGGTATCGCTTTGCCCATCGGAAGGCTGATCGTTCTGCACGAATTGCGGCGCTCGGGTCAGGTAAAATCCACGAAACTGACTGGCCCGCTGATAGCGATTTCCGGAAAATGCCAGCTCGACAAAGACGCTCAGTCGATACGCGATGCCTCCAAGCTGGTTGGGAAACTCAAGCATTTCGCCACGGCGTCGGCTGTCCCGCTCCTGATGAATGCGAGTGATAACCTGACTGGCAAGGCGTTGCAGCAAGGCATCGAACGCCTTGCCAAGAACATCGATATCACTGCCTTGCTCACCCTGCCGGAACGTAGCGCCCAGGACCTGTTCACTCTCTTCCCGGGAGAGTTGATCGAAAAAGGCGTCGAAGCCTGCAACCGAGTCGGCCTTGGTCATTACCAGGTAAACCGGCACATCGATATGTAACTGATGAAATATGTCGTCCAGGCGAGCCCGTACGTCTTCGGCGATTTTCTCCAGACGCTTGTCGTGCTCGTCAAACAAAGTGTCGACCGGCAGTGTTACCAGCACCCCACTGAGTGGATGCGTACGGTGGCGACCTCGCAGCAACTTCAATAACGTGGTCCATGCGCTGCCGTCGACGTCGGGCACGGGCTGCTCGAGATAGCGCCCGGATGTGTCCAGCAGAACTGCCTGCTCAGTGAAATACCAGCCGCAACTGCTGGTGCTGCGCATATCGTGCGTCAGCTTGCGCCCTCGCCTGTCCAGGGGAAAATCGAGCCCGGAAAAATCCAGCAGACTGGTCTTGCCGCTACCTTGGGGGCCGATCACTGCATACCATGGCAGCTCATTTCGGCCCCTGGTGCCCAATACGCCATACAGGTCCGAATCCTTGATCACGCGCAAGGCATCCTTGAAACGCCCCGCAAGTTCCAGGCGCTCTTTTTCCACCGCGATAGTTTTACGCAGATGTTCCTGGCCTGCCGGGCTTTCCTCCTTCTGCCTTTTCTGCAAGCCGCTGCGCCAGTTGAAAAATACAACCCCGAGGCCCCAAATCAGCAACAACATACTGATAGTCGCCAGGCGCACAACGGGACTCTCCCAGAACCGGTTATCGGCCATCGCCAGCAAGGGCCCGAATATCCAGATACAGGCAGCCAGCGTCAGTACCAATAACAGCGACCAGAACCAGCTGCTGCCCAATAGCGTCATGAGTTTTTTAAACAAGTTTTTCACTGCATCTCTCATTTCAAGACCGCCGCTCGATGACTACCGCATCCGCAGACTGATAAGGCCTGAGTACGGCCTCACGCTGCTCGCCGAGTACCCAGGCAAATCCGCAATACAGCGCGGTCAGGCTTATAGCGGTGAACAACACAATCAGCCACGCAGGGATAATGCGCAGCCGGTCGGCAGCGCCGGAGCGTGCGCCCTGCCAGTGAGGCGAAAGCGTTCGCGAAACGTCGCCTCTTACGTGTTTTATCTGCAGATAGAGGTTATGCCGGATATCTTCCAGCTCGTTGCCATTGCGACGATGGGAGCGGTACTTCCCCTCAAAACCGAGTGCCAGGCACAGGTACATCAACTCGAGCATCGAGAGATGCCTGAAAGCGTTTGCGGAGAGCTTTTCAAGCAGTTGAAAGAATTTTTCGCCGCCGAAGGTTTCCTTGTGAAAGCGGCTTAGCAGACTGATCTTCGACCAGTCACTCTGGCTACCCCAAACCGTGTTCAGCACAGCTTCATCCACTACCGTACACAGCACATAGCGCGCGGCCAGCAGTTCATCGTTCGCTATCGCGTTTCGCCGTGCCCTGGCTTCGAACAGTTTCACCTGATCGGAAAGCTGTACGTTCAGAAGATGGATATCTCCAACGTCATCTGCTGCACCCAGCTTTGCCACCTGAGCCAGCAGTTCGCTGGCTGCAGCAACCAGTGGATTGACGTGGCTACCGACCTTTCTTTCCGATACTCGCCGAGTGCTGTAGAGCAACTGCTCCTGCAGACCTTCGAAAAGATTCGTGTGGTGGGTGTCGGTGAAGTAGCCGCTTTTCGACCCGCTATTATCCCGGTCGAAAGCAGCATGATCTTCGAGACCGCTTTGCACATCCGCCACCCTGTTCAATTTCTGATCGCCCAGAACTGCAGTTCAAGACCGGGAAATTCACCTGATACATGGAAAGCGAATCCTCCCGACTGATCGATCCCGGTCTGCTCCCGGTCATCGACATCGAGAATGAAATAGCTCTTGGCAGCATGAAACGGTATTTGCCGAGGCGCCACAGGCAGAGGCCTGATACGTAAACCCGGCAAATGCAGGCTTACCAGCTCGCGAATACGTTCCACCGAGCCGACTTTAAGATGCGAAGGCAGTCGCAGACGCAGTTCTTCGGCATCGCAATCTGCACGGGCAGCAATAATGAACGAGGCATCCCCCAATAGCTCACGATCCACCCGAGGCGAAACCAGAACTCCATACTGCCGGGGCTGCAACTCCAGTTCCTGAGCCTGCTGCTCGAGAACCATCGACAGCATCTGTCGAATCTCGGACATTACGCTTCTGAATGTGCAGCCCTGGTCACTGTGCTGGTAAGTAACCTCCAATCGAGGACGTCTGCTTTCACCGCCAAATGTCGATAACTCGCCCAACAGCGACAGCAGTGCACGGTAGAGCTCTTCAGGGTGGATGCTTCGAATAGTGAGATAGTGTTGAAAAACCAATGCATTGCGATTGACCAGTTGCAACATCATCAAATCGCTTGCCTCTGCGCCACTGGCCTGACCGCGAACACCGATACGCTCGGCAATCACGTCCCCACGGTGATTCAGCAAACCTGCCACTTCCCTCAGGCACGACATCACAAAGCGGGAACCGCTGGCGCTGATAAAGGCCGGTGAAAATTCGAGGTCCAGCGAAAGCGACTTGTCAGGACTGCAGATCAGAATGTGGCAGACCTTGAGCATGCTGTAGGTGTGCTCTCCCTGGGGCTCCCCCATCAACAATCGGAACTCTGGCCGGGCGCACAGCACTGGCGTGGAACGGTCTTCACCAGCGTTTGAATCGCGGATGTTCGCTGAGTAGCTTGTAAACCGTGCGACCACATCCGGCTGTTCGTGACTGCGAGACTCAATGCAATTGCCCGCCGTGATCGGCAGTGCCAGGTACACCGACACGTTTGAAGTATTGGGAGGAATATCCAGCGCCAAAGGACTCTCATGGCCGCGTATATCGAAGACACTGCCGTCCGGCAGGATGCCCGAGGCCTGGGCAATCACGATCTGCCCTGAACCCAGAAATTGCGGATCAATTTCCAGAGCTGTAAAGCCCCAGTTGTAGGCGCCTGCCAACTGAGTCCGAATCCGCAACTGATCGTCATAGTAACGATCGTGATGCTGAAAGTGCTGCGGGCGAAGCAGCATGCCTTCCTGCCAGATAACCTTGTGCGAATTCATAGCGACTTTCCTGTGCGAGTTGGGCTGTCTGCCAGTTGAAGCCCGGAATCCCCCAATACAAAAACAGCGCTGTTCTGTTGGTTGGGGAGTATTTGAATCACCTGACGCCAGCGGGTCTCGGACACGTTGCGGTAAGCCGCGAGCACCGCGACATAACGACTGCTGTCGTCGAGCTTCAGCTTCAACTCAATACTGTCGCCGGGACGAAGTTCGAACTCTTCACTGGCCACCAGATCATTTCCCAGCGCCTGCCCGGTACGTTTATAAAGCGAGAAAAAATCCATGCTCTCAAACGTCACGGGACGCCGAAGTTCAAGCAGCTTGAAAACAACTGGAGACGGCCTGCCATTCACATCGGGATTCAGTCGATCATTCGCGCTCAATCTGATATCCAGACGTGTTTGCGTTGAGTACGGCGATAGTGCGGAGCAACCTGAGATCAAAACCAAAAGTACTATCAGTACCGTTTGGAAGACTCGGGTAACACAAGAGCTCACCGAGATCATTTCTGGAAATCCTGACGCAGGGCAGCAATCGAAAAGGCATGCGACGCTGACATCTCTTTTTCAGGAGTCGAGTCCTGCCGCAAAGCATTCAGTGGGCTGGAGGGTTCTGGACTGCCCAGCGCGCGGTATTGATCATCACTGAACTTGAAATGACCTTTGCACCCTCCAAGGCAAATCAGCGCAATGAATGTGATAGGCACAGTGCGCCAACAATGAAAGTTCATTGGAACGTCTCCGGACAAGAAATTAACTAAACGTGATTATTGAATGGCTAGGTACGCCGTCCATGAGCAGCGCCGATCTTCAGATGTGCCAGACGGTAAAGCAGCGTGCGCCGCGACACCCCTAACGTGCGTGCTGCAAGGCTCCGGTTACCGCCGCTGTCGCGCAGACTCTCAAGTAGAACGCCACGCTCGAACTGTTCGATGCGCTCACGCAGTGAAAGACCAGCCGGATGGCTTGTCGATTCGGTGGCAATGGGAAAGTGTTCCGGTCTCAGCTCCGCGTCTTCGCATAACAATACGGCACGCTCGACGAACCCCTTCAGCTCTCGAACGTTTCCCGGAAAGGCATAACCCGATAACGCACTCAACGCAGCTTCCGACCACTGCACGGGCTCTCGCCGTGAATTCTGGCAGGCTATGTCCGAGAAATGCCGGGCCAGTATTTCGATGTCTTCCACGCGATGACGTAGCGGAGGAAGCTCTATGGGGAACTGCGCCAAACGGTAATAGAGGTCTTCTCGAAAGCGTCCTTCGGCGACCAATGTCGGTAGATGGCGATGGGTCGCCGCGATGATTCGCACATCCACCTTGCGAACGTCGTTGCCGCCCAGTGGACGAATCTCGCCCTCCTGCAAGACCCGCAGAAGCTTTGCCTGTAATTGCAGCGGCATATCGCCAATTTCGTCGAGTACCAGCGTACCGCCATCAGCTGCGTCGAACAGACCAAGCCGATCACGATCGGCGCCGGTAAACGCGCCTTTGCGATAACCGAAGAGTTCGCTTTCCAGAAGAGCTTCCGGAAAGGCGGCGCAATTCTGTACCACGAGCGCGTTGGAGCGACGAGGCCCGTGTTCGTGAATGGCACGAGACACTATCTCCTTGCCTGTCCCGGTTTCACCGGTCAGCAACACCGTGCAGGTACTGTCGAGAATCTTGCTCAGAAGATGGGTGGTTCGATCCAGGGCAGCGCTACGCCCTATAAGTCCAAAGCGCTCTACCGGTAGGGCGCGCCTGCGCGGATGAAGCCTCGCGCCCCCAGGCCCGGCTGACGAATGCAGAACGGATAATTGAGAAATCACGAACGACCCTAGCGCGCCCAGAGATTCTGCGTAGCCTTCCAACTCTCCAGAATGCCTGCTCACACATACCAGTACCCCGACAGTTGTCCGCTCACGATTGTGCAGCGGAACGCACAGCAGCGATTTCCACTCTTGCGCCTGTACCGGTAGAAAGCGGGTTCCGTAAAGACTGCTGCTGATTTTCGGCACGCTGACAACCCGGTTCTGAAGCAGACAGAACTGCAGTAAAGGCTCGTCCCGGTAGTCTTTAAGTGAAGTCGTTTTCTGGTCAGGCTGAATGACGCTGTCGACGGCCTGCGCAGCAAGGCAGAGGCGTTTGTGGCTCGCGTCGAGCAAAAACAACTGGCTTGCCTGGCAGCTACTGAGCTCGGCAGCATATAGTACAAAATCATGCTGCAACGACTGGCTGTCGGCTGATCGGGAGAGCGCCGAGTATCGCGAAACCAATGTTTGCGCATAGCCTAATGGGTCGTGTAGCGAATGAAAGGACGAGACCACCTTATTCGAACTCACAGACAACACCACCTGAACTGTCCAGTGTTGCGTGAACCCTGACGACCTTGTCACCACGGCTCATGGCGCCAAGTAAATGGTCTGCTATCAAGGGGATCAGACTGGACTCCAGTAACTGATCGATCAGCCGGGCGCCGCTGTCGTCTTGCGTACACTGCTCAAGCAGATGACAAATCAGATCATGCGAATAGCTGAAGGTCAGGCCACGGGATTGAAGTCTCTCGCCAAGACGAGCCAACTTTAACTCGACCAGTTCACGCAGCGCCGACCCCATGATCGGGTAATAAGGCACAACCCGCATTCTAGCCAGCAATGCCGGTTTGAAATGCGCACTCAGTATCGGTTTCAGCCTGGTTTTCAGCTCTGTGACATCAGGTCGTCTGCCCTCGTGGCAGCTTGCATGGATCAGATCGGCACCCAGGTTGGAGGTCATCAGAATGAGAGTGTTGCGGAAATCGATTTCCCGGCCCTCTCCGTCGTTGGCCGTGCCTTTATCGAAAATCTGGTAGAACAGATTCAGTACATCCGGATCAGCCTTCTCCACCTCATCGAGCAGAATGACTGAATACGGTTTGCATCGAACGGCATCCGTCAACATCCCCCCTTCGCCATAACCGACATAGCCCGGAGGGGCGCCGATCAATCGGGAAACGGTATGCTTCTCCTGAAATTCGGACATGTTGATCGTCGTGAGAAAACGTTCGCCGCCGTACAACAGATCAGCCAGAACAATGGCTGTTTCCGTCTTGCCCACTCCGCTGGGTCCGACCAGAAGAAATACCCCTGTTGGGGCACCGGGTGCATTCAAACCCGCAGCCGATGCCCGGACTGCCTTTTCAATGGTCAGCATCGCCTGCTCCTGACCCCGGATGCGCATACGCAGTTCTGAGGAAAAGCTGTTGATTGCCGGGCTGTGTTCCTGAGCCAGACGCGATACAGGAATCCCGGTCCAGCCACCCACTACTTCAGCTATCAGCCTGGGGCATACCTCAAAGCTCACGAGACGGTCGGTCATCTGAATATCGATCAGGGTCTTTCGAACCTGGGCCAACTCGGACGCAAGCGCGCGTATGGCATCACACTCACTCGCCTCAGCCGACTGTGCTGTTCGGTCAGCCAGTTGCTTGCGCAGGTCCAGCAGACGCTCGACGGCTGCCCGCTGATCAGCCCAGGTACACTCCAGTGCTGCAGCCTCGCTCTGCAGCCGTGACAGATCGGCAGCCAGCGTATCCAATGCCTTGTCATCAACCGACAGACCGGCATTGGCATCACGCAGCACTGCCTCGAACTGCCTCTGCTGACGCGCCATCTCGCTTCGTAGATATTCAAGACGCTCCGGCACGGCGACCAGAGCGATTCGTGCTCGAGCGCAAGCTGTATCAAGCAGATCGATTGCCTTGTCCGGCAACTGGCGCCCGGTGAGATAGCGTGCCGAAAGCCGGGCTGCGGCGACTACAGCATCATCGCGCAGATAGACACCATGAGTACGTTCATATAGCGGAGCAAGCCCGCGCAGAATGGTGATGGCCTGCTCTACTGTCGGCTCCAGCACCCGGACCGGTTGAAAGCGACGTGCAAGCGCCGGATCCTTTTCAAAATATTGTCTGTACTCGGCCCACGTCGTCGCTGCAATGGTCCGTAACTCGCCGCGTGCCAATGCCGGCTTCAACAGATTGGCCGCATCCGAACCACCCGCCTGCGCACCGGCGCCGATGAGTGTGTGGGCTTCATCGATGAAAAGAATAACCGGCCTGGATGAGGATTTGACCTCGTCAATCACGCCCTTCAAACGACGCTCGAACTCGCCCTTGATACTGGCACCCGCCTGGAGCAGCCCCATATCCAGAGACAGTAATTCAACGTTTTCCAATAGATCCGGGACTTCCCCGTGAACGATTTTAAGCGCCAGCCCTTCGACAACCGCAGTCTTGCCGACACCCGCCTCGCCCACCACAATGGGGTTGTTCTTGCGTCGACGAGACAGGATATCAATCATCTGACGCAGACAGTCATCACGGCACAGCACAGGATCGAGCAACCCCTCCCTGGCCTGCTGCGTCAGATTATGAGTGAAGCGTTCGAGCAGCGAATCACATTGATTCACTGACGGTTTTGTTACCTCCGGCATCTGTTCGGCAAGGGCATGATCGCGAAAGCGCTCGATATTAATCTTCGCCAATAATGGCTGGTATGGACGGTCGGCATAGCGCAAGGGATTACGCAGCAAGGCAAGAATCAACGCAGACTGATCAATCAGGCTTTGGCCCAGATCCAGATTGGCAATCAACAGCGCGTCCTGAAGCCATTGAACAAGTTCGGCAGAAAATGCCGGGCTCCGGGTAGCACTTTGCTCGACTGGCGGGTGAAGAAACCCTGCAAGTTCGTCAGCCCCAACCTCGGCGTCCAGTAGCGCACGGGAAAGCATCCCGTCAGGTCTTTCCAACAGGGCAAGCAACAGGTCTTCAACCAGAATTTTGCTGCTGCCTCTCGAAACGCAGCGTTCGGCCGTTCCCTCCAGTTCTCCGCGGGTAGGCGCATCGAGGGCATTGACGAGTTGCTGCAAATCTACATCGATCATGAGTCGTCCTTAATGTATCGGTCTGTTGAGCATGACCAGACCCAGGGCATGCTCGCGCCCGAGCCAGGTGGTCCAGCCCAGGTGACAGGTGTTCGATTGGCCAATGCGCAGTTCTCTGATGTCTTCATGGCGCAGCTCAAGACAAACGTCGTAGTCCAAAGGGTCGCGTAAGGTGAATCGGACAAGAGCGCCCAACGGACGGTAGCCAGGGCCGATGGGTAAAAATTCGTGGAACCGCTCCCAATCGAGTTCTTTCATGTGGACGCGGAACTTGCCACTCCGATCAGGGACCCGATTACCCAGCACAACAGTGCGTCCTAACTGATGATTGGTCACTCCAAGGCCATTAAGCTGAGCGCTGCGAATATCGACGGTTCGCTCAACGCACTGCTCGATAAACAGCTGAGCGTGCTTGAAGTAATAACGAAGCACCGACTCGATCAAGGCGGCTGAATGAGCGCGCAGGCTCAAGAGCCCCAGATACGGCAACAACCGTTTCCAGTTCAATTCGGGAGTTTCGCGAATGCGCTGCCCGTGCAGGCCGATCAGTGCAAACAGCTGTTCGGAAAACGGATCTGTCGCGCCACGGGTGAACATGGCGTGATAGCGATACTTGCGCCATACGGGGAGCATTAACATCTGCAATCGACGATTAAAGATATCCAGAAAATCGCGAGTCACATTAGGCTTGTCCCGCTCACCCAAGGCTTGCTCAGCGTAAAAAGCAGGTAATGGAGAGCCGGAACCGACCAGGCTCATCACATTTAGATCAAGTCGTACGTGCAGCTGACCCTGCTCGTAAAAAAGCTCCATGCATTCAATATCACTGCCAGGAAATCCAAGACCCGGATTTGCCCGCAACTCGAGAAAATCATGAACGCGGCGCTCATCCGTGTCGGGATGGATTTCACGCAAAGTATTGAGAATCAGCGGTATCGCCTGATAAACAGAGTACCGCCGTATCTCCTGACTCAGCCTGGCTAAAGCAGCGGTTGCATGCCCATGCGCGGTGCCCATTCGTATCCTCCACCGTGTGTGCTCTTTACATGCAGTTCGTGAAAGGAATTCAGGCTCGCGTAGAGCGCAAAGAATTCGTTTAGGACGGAGGCGAACAAGAACAAATTGCCCTCCCCTGTAAAGCCGTCAGGTTCGACGGTCAACTCCGTCCTGACGCCCCTTACAGGCAGCCCGTCATGCAGGCAGTCGATATGTTGGTGCCTAATGGACTTCAACCCGTCCAGGAGATGCTTGCTGACTTTCTCTGCCTGCGAATCGTAATACCGAGGCAAATCGTACGTTTCTAGAATCACTTTCAGTGCTTCGATATTTTCGAGCGACAAGTAGTTAAGCGACATGTTACTGATCACACGCCAGAGAAAATCCCCGTCCATGGGTGGCGCAAATGTTTTCGTGGCAGGCGTTATATTTCTGAAACGCAAAAAGTCAGGGGTGCCCTCACATGGTTTACATAGGCCTCCTGCCCTGATTTGCCACGGAAGGTCACCGTTAGTGCATGTCATCTCAATGGACATTGTCTCGTCAGTTCGCCCTGCTCGAAGACCGAAGCTTAAAAATGTATCGAGCCCCTTGTGCTGCAGCGAAGTACGATACCTCACGCTGTAGTAAGGCGAGTCACTATCCACATCGACCGCAGCGTCATGTTCAAACGATTCGAAGGGTACGTAATTCTGATAGCCCAGCCCTCCAGGCTGCCAGCCAACCACCTTATCGACCGAGTACACACCACAACCGCCGTGTGCGTAATGCGCAGGAATGAGCAGATATTCGTCCTGCCGGGCATCCGCAAGAATGGGCAAGGCATCCTGTTTGAACAGGTTCACGACCGGCGTGCAGTAAAGCTTGATGTTTTCGAGGGTAGGACGAAGATGTTGCATGTCCTTTCCTCGCACATCAAAAACAAGTTGTAGCCCGCGCGCGCGCTTCAGCAGATCGTCAGGCAATGAGCGAATGACATCGAAACCGAGAACATCGACAAAAAGAAACTTCTCAGGAAAAAAGAAATACTCTTGCAGGTAGCGATAGCCCCGAAAGGTATTTAGTGGGTAGGGAATCAACGACTCCTCTTCAGCGAAGCCTACAGGTTTCACTTGTTCTGTAGGAATGATCAGTTCGATCGCTTTGCCTGAAGAGTTCAGTAGCGGTTCGCCCATCGCATCAAGAGGCAATAATGTGATGCCCTTGAGCTTCTGCATCATCGCGAAGTAAATAGCTTGGCTGACGCGACGCTCACCCGCCAGGTGCAAGCGCAACTGACTGAACTTTACCTCGCCTAAATGGCTGTCTCCATTCATCGCCAGACACAGCTTCAACGTTGTCCCGCTCCCGCTTGACGAACAATAGAGGTGAGTCAGTTTCAACGGCAATACCTGAGTGGCAAAGCAGGTACGGAAATGGCACACCTGATCATTGACTGGCTCGCTTTCTACAGGTGTTGCTCGCTCCACCACGAAACCCGGGCCGGAGCCGTCCAGAGCGTCAAACTGAAGCATGCTCACCGAGGGCAGAGGTCGAAGGTAGTTGGGCCATAACAACTGCATGAGGGAGTGGGTCAGCTCAGGTAAATCTTCATCCAGCTTTTGACGCAAACGGCCCGTCAGGAAAGCAAACCCCTCAAGTAAACGTTCTACGTCCGGGTCCTTGCCCGCCTGCCCTAAAAAAGGAGCCAGCGCCGGATTACGCTCGGAGAAGCGACGCCCAGACTCTCGGAGAGCCGTCAGTTCTTCTTGATAATAGAGGTTAAATGACACCGTTTTTTTCTACCTGGCCGGTCGTAAATCGATAATGAAAAATCTGGGTGTAAAACTGTAGATAATCGGCGCACCGCTTCGCGAGGCGAAAAACTTACTCAAACAATACTTATTTTGCCGTCGCCACCGAGCAGTGCAGAAAATCGAATGGACTTCTTTACACCTGCAATGTCCAGAGCCGCACCAATCGAGAATGTTCGCCTCAGCAGACAACCTTCGTATTCTTCCACCGTCACGTGAACATCGAACAATCGTGGTTCATATGTTCGAATCATCTTTTCGATGATCATGCGAGAGTGCCTCAGCGTATCGTCAAGGCTCAGCCCCATATTGTTCAAGTCAGGGAGACCATAATCAGGCAGCATCTTTACGCTACCGGCGCGCGTACCCAGCATCTTGGTCAGATGAGCCGATATCAACATCATTAACTGCTCTTCCTTGTCAAAAGACTGCTGTTGCAGTACGTCACCTGCCAAGCGCTGAAAGAGGCTACCTTTTGGATTCATCATCAATCGATGATCTACTCTTTATCCATTTTGCCGACCAGCGACAGCGTAAAGTCAGCGCCCATGTATTTAAAATGAGGACGAACATTTAGACTGACCCGGTACCAGCCGGGATCACCCTCAACATCACTGACAATGACCTGTGCCGTGCGCAGCGGCCGTCTGCCACGCACTTCTGAACTCGGATTCTCCTGATCCGCAACGTACTGACGTATCCATTTGTTAAGCTGACTCTCCAGGTCCGCTCGCTCTTTCCAGGAACCTATCTGCTCTCTCTGCAGCACCTTGAGGTAATGTGCGAGGCGATTGACGATCATCATGTAGGGCAGTTGAGTGCCTAGCTTGTAATTAAGCTCGGCTATTTTCCCCTCTGGATTGTTGCCAAAAAACTTGGGCTTCTGTACTGAGCTGGCAGAAAAGAACGCTGCATTGTCGCTGCCCTTGCGCATGGTCAATGCGATAAAGCCCTCTTCCGCCAGCTCGTATTCACGACGGTCAGACACCAGTACCTCAGTCGGAATCTTGGTCTCGATTTCACCCATACTGTGGAAGTGGTGTAAAGGCAGGTCTTCAACAGCACCACCGCTCAAAGGACCAATGATGTTGGGGCACCACCGAAATCTGGCGAAGCTGTCTGTCAGCTTGGTAGCAAATGCATAGGCCGTATTGCCCCACAAATAGTGCTCGTGGTCGTTCGAGACGTTTTCCTCATAGGCAAACGTCTTCACCGGATTTTCCTTCGGCCCGTAGGGGCTGCGTAAAAGAAAACGCGGTACTGTCAGTGCGAAATAACGCGCGTCTTCCCGCTGCCGAAAGCTTTGCCATTTAGCGAACTGCGGCCCTTCGAAGTGATCTTTCAGATCCTTTAGATCGGGCAGACCGGTGAACTGCTCAAGCCCGAAGAAATTGGGGCCTGCGGCCGCAACAAAAGGTGCATGCGCCATGCAGGCAACGCTTGAAACGTACTGCATGGTCTTCACATCGGGAGCGCTCGGCGAGAAGAAATAATTAGCAATGATCGCGCCCACGGGATTACCGCCAAACTGACCATATTCAGCGGTATACACATGTTTGTAGAGTCCCGATTGAACCACTTCAGGCGAGTCTTCAAAATCGTCCAGAAGATCTTGCTTGGAAACACTTAACAACTCGATTTTTATATTTTCGCGAAAATCGGTTCTATCAATCAGTAACTGTAGCCCGCGCCATGATGCTTCCAACGCCTGAAATTCTGCATGATGGATGATCTCGTCCATCTGGCGACTCAGCTTGACGTCAATCTCGGTAATCATCCGATCAACCAGCGCTTTTTTGACCGGCTCGTTGTTATTACGCGGTTTCAGCAGTTCTTCAATAAATGCAGCCACCCCTCGTTTGGCAATACCATAGGCGTCGTCACAAGGCTCTAATCGGGTATGTGCAATAATCTGATCGAGAATTCCATGGTGAAGTTCACCTGCATCGCGCTGCGGTATGGCTTTTGTGTTCATATGTTAATTCCTGACAATGGGTCCGATGTTACTGTTGCGCCGCGACATCCAGGCCAAGCTCGTCCAGCACGTTCTTACGCGATGTTTCATCCGTAATGACCTGCTCGATGGCCTTACGAAAAGAAGGCATGTTCCCCAACGGCCCCTTGAGCGCCATGAGGGCGTTGCGCAGCTCCATCAACTTTTTAAGCTCAGGAATCTGTTCGACGAGACTGGCAGGGTTGAAGTCTTTCATCGAAGAGACCTTGATGCTGACAGTGAGATCGTCAGCCCCGCTTTCAGCCTGCAAGCGGTCAGGTACATTCAGTACCAGCTCAAGCTCCTGTTTCGCCAACACATCATCGAAATTGTTCTTGTCGATACTGATTGATTTACGGTCCTCAAGCTTTCGCTCGTCCGCGCGCTGTATGAAATCGCCAAGAACCAGTAACTTAAGTGGCAGCTCTATTTCTTCCTGCGCGCCACCAACAGCAGGCTTGAACGTCACGTTGATCCGCTCTTTGGGCGCTACAGAGCCTTCTCTGGCCATTCCATTTCCCCTCAATTTATTAAACTTTATGTTAGCCATCAATAAATCTTTCAAGGTCGTGATGACACAACCTCTGGTACATCACTTCTTTGCGCGCTGCTGCCTTATCGTTCAGCGCCATTCGCTCGTAACAGCTATATAACAAGCGCGATACATCGAGGAAGATCATGGGTTCCCATGCAGGGAGGCTTGCTGATTGGAGCTCCTGATCAAGATACTCTAGTTGAACCTTCGCCAACTCGTATTTGTGTGCATCGATACAGAGACGTGCGATGCATAGTTTGCAGAAAAATCGCTCTCGCCCGCCTTCCACACCGTTCAAGTGATCATTCACTAATTGCACAGCGGCTTTAAGCCCTTTTGTCTGCAAAACCGGCAGTGCATCGTGGTACAACGAATTTCGTTCTGAGGCGTCATGCTGACTTTCGCTGCCATACGCAGTTCCGACATGGACCTCGGCAGGCAGGATATAAGTGGCGATCCACTGTAATGTCTCCGCGTCTGCAAACGGCACACCGTCGTGAAAGCGAAGTTCAACAAGGTCTGGAATGCGCTTTAAAAGTAAAGCAAACTGAGCTTCCACTTCGCGCATTGCCGCTTCGCCCCCCAGGGCTTTCAGACAGCTCCAGACCATTCGCTGACCATCAAACCAAAAAGGCGACCCTGCAAGACTTGCTTCAATATCTACTATAAGGTCTGCGTAAAGACCCTGTTCGAATCGCTCTTGGTAATTGTTCAACTTGTCAGCGGGCAACCTCCTTAACGGCGTTATTTTTTCACTGTTTCTTTCAGGAAGACTGTCCACTGCATACCAGGTCTGCGAGCGACTCAGGCGGAAAGCTCGCGGATCTGTAGTTTTCTGCTTAAGCCACCATCTGCAAAGGCTACGTACCGAGTTCTCTTGCACACTTAACGTCCGCTGGGCGTCTTTCTCGTTGTCGATATGAGAGTCACTTGAAAACAACTGGACCGCAGCCTGCTTGACACGCTCCACCGCCTTGACAGGCTCTTTCTCAACTTGCTCAGCGCGCTGAATCATACGGGCGAGCCGTCTTCGCAACGGCAGCAGCAACGGGGCATCACTTCCCAGATACAGATTAAATATTTCGTCCAGGCCATCAAGCTGTCTGAGCAGTTGCTGGAATTCAGGAAGCTGGTGAGTAATGGAAATATCCTCTCCCAGCGCCTTGTCGAGTTTCAGCAAGAGCCATTGCATGGCCGCTGAACGTGTTCGTAATTTTTTGGGATGAAAAAGCAGCCAATGCTCTTTGCACACATAATGAATCAATCCCAGCCCCGCAGATAATCCGTTAACTGACTCGCATTCATATAGAGCCCACGCCAGCCAGCTGGCGACGCGCAGGTCTTTGGACTGATTTGAAAGGATATGTTCGCAGCCCTCTCTGATCCGCAGCCAGTCTACATTCACTTCCCCGAGAATGGCCTGTGCACCGCCCAACTCACGCTCCAAGGCTTCAAACGCCGTAGAAAAACGGATGTCTTCGCCTGCATAATCACCCGTTGCGACAGGCTGCCGGGCCAGATCCAGATATCGAATAGAGAGCTTGTCTTTACTGGCCACTGCTCATATTCCCACACATCGTGCATTTCATTGTTAACGATTTTTCCAACCACTCATAAAGCCAGACAGACCTTATCGCCATGAAAACCAGCAAGCAAGGTGACACCTGAAAGATATTAAACTTTCGGAAAATTCTTACAAACAAACGAAGAGAATACGTAGGAACGCATATAATTTATGTACCAAAATATTTAACAACCTAACTATCTATTGACTAAACACGCTATCACATGCTCATCAGAACACACATATATATTTGGTTTAAAACTCACCCAGAAAGCGCCATTAAACGGCCAGCAACCTTGCCAATAGCACGTACAAAATCCATGACCTTCCGCACAAAAAGACCAGATATAAAAATATGGATATAGTTGGATAGAGCCCTGGAAAGCTGCGCAAAAAAATGTAAATAGTGCGCAGAAACTTGCGCAAGTTACTCGAAAAAACTCACAACGAGCGGCACCCTCATAGCCAAATCAGCTGACAATACTGACTTAAGAGATACCTGGCACGTAACTTGTTATAGCGATACTTCGATCTCCAAGCCAATTCGCTTGTGAGGCGCCACCGACTGTAAGGAAGAACGTTAATGCCTACACCCGCCTATATGACTGTCATAGATGCCAATCAGAAAAAACTGACAGCAGGAGCTTTCACAGCAGACTCTGTCGGCAACGTCTATCAGGAAGGCCATGCAGATGAAGCAATAATCCAGGCATTCAGCCATAACATCATTACACCCTGTGATACGCAGTCAGGACAGCCTACTGGCCAACGCATTCATGGCCCTGCGTGTGTCACGAAAATTTTCGACAAGACCTCGCCATTGCTTCTGGAGGCTCTTTGCTCAGGCTCAACGCTAAGCACAGTCGAAATCAAGTGGTACCGGACGTCTATCGATGGCAAGCAGGAACACTATTACACCACCACCCTGGAGGATGCGGTCATCGTCAACATCAAGTCCTACATGCACAACTGCCAGGATCCGCAGAACTCGCACTTTGGACACCTGGAGGACGTTCAATTCAGCTATCGCAAAATAACCTGGGACCACGTAAAGGCCACTACTACCGGGTCTGATGACTGGAGAAGTCCGAAGTCGGAATAACTCCGCTGCCCCGGCGGTTCGACAGGATCGGCGGGGTTTTTATAAACCGGCTAGACACGGTGGTCCCTATGATGCTGAACCCCACTGATCGACCTTACTTGAGCATGAGCGTCGACGGCTCTGAGCATGATTTTCAAATCCTTTCTTTTACCGGCCATGAAGCTATCAATCAGCCCTTCTGTTTCAAGCTTGAGCTGGTCAGCGAGCGCACGTCGATGGATCTCGAAAGCCTGCTGAATTGCCCCGCATTTCTGCAGTACACATCCAGGGGTAACGGCATTCATGGAGTGATCGATCAGGTTTCCCAAGGCGATTCCGGCAGGCGTCTTACGCACTACTCCGTCACCTTGCGACCGAATCTGGCAAGGCTCAGGCATCGTACCAATCAGCGTATTTTCCAGAATCGAACAGTAAAGGAGATTATTGAGCAGGTACTGAAAGAACATCACCTGATAGGCGACGCCTACAGCTTTCAGCTCGGTGCGACCTACCCCGAGCGCGATTACTGCGTGCAGTACGACGAGTCAGACCTGCATTTCATCCAGCGCCTGTGTGAAGAAGAAGGCATTCACTTCCACTTCAAACACAGCCACACAGCACATCAACTGGTGTTTGGTGATGACCAGACCGTATTTCCTAAACTAAATCCGGTTATCTATAAGCCGGACAGTGGCCTGGTACCGGGTAAGTCGGTCATCAAGCGCTTCAGGTTGCGCCTGGAAACACGTACAAACAGCGTTACTCATCGCGATTATCACTTTGAAAAACCACTTCTGAAAATGGAAGGTTCGGCATATGACGACGCCCGGCCAGAGCTGGAGCACTACGAGTACCCGGGCGGCTTCATTCATCGGGATCGAGGAGCGCATCTGGCGAGCCGCGCACTTGAGCGCCATCGCCAGGATTACCGACTGGGCGATGGCCAAAGTGATCAACCCACCTTGGTCAGCGGTCATTTTCTACCTTTGCGCGAGCACCCCAACGAGGAATGGAACGACCTGTGGCTGTTGACCGAAGTTCGTCATGAGGGCCGCCAGCCGCAGGGGCTTGAGGAGTCCGCCCATGCATTACAGAACAAGGGGGACTTTCATCAAGGCTATCGCAATACCTTTCTCGCTACACCGTGGCAAGCCTCGTATCGCCCTCCCCGGCATCATCCCAAGCCAAGAATATTCGGCAGCCAGACCGCTGTGGTCACCGGCCCGAAAGATCAGGAAATACACTGCGACCGGCACGGTCGGGTCAAAGTGCAGTTTCATTGGGACCGCGAGGGGCAGGCCAATGATCGCAGCAGCTGCTGGGTAAGGGTTTCGTCCGGTTGGGCCGGTAATCACTACGGCAGCATGGTCATCCCGCGAGTGGGTATGGAAGTACTGGTTACGTTCCTTGACGGCGACCCTGACCGTCCATTGGTCAGCGGCTGCCTGTACCACGCAGAGCACGTCCCGCCCTACGACCTGCCTGCACATCAGACGCGCAGTGTATTCAAGAGCCTGAGCAGCCCCGGTGGCAATGGTTCCAACGAACTGCGCATCGAAGACCGGGCCGGTCAGGAGCATATCTACATTCATGCCCAGCGCGACTGGGAGCAGAACATCGAGCATGAGCAGAAAATCCGGGTCGGTCATCATCGGCATGAGCGGATCGAAGGCAACAGCTACAGCGAGTTCAAGATCGAGGAACATCGGACTGTCGATGGCGACCGGCTGACCGAGGTAAAAGCGAGCGATCACGTCACCGTGGGCGGAACCCGGCACATTAGAGTGGGTGATGGATTACTGGCCCACGCTGGACAGGAAATCCATCTCAAAGCCGGTAACAAACTGATCATTGAGGCGGGGCTTGAAATCACGCTAAAAGCAGCCGGCTCCTTTATCAAGATCGATGCCAGTGGCGTGACCGTGAACGGGTCTCAGATAAAGCTCAATTCGGGGGGCAGCCCCGGAAACGGCTCTGGAGCAACCCCGCTACTTCCAGGTAATGCAGAGCGACCAGAAGCTGGCGAATCAGGTGACATGCTGATCTCCGCACAGCGACAGGCAATGATACGCAGCCCACTTTGTAGCCAATGCTCGCAAGCAACCGAAGAAACGAAAAAATGAATCAAGCCAATTATCTGTTGATTGACGGAGTGCTGAGACCTGACGCCTTAAAGCAGCTATACCAGCGCGACGAGCCTATCGAGATCGCTCCGCTTTATCTCGGCACACGGTGGGCAGAGATCATGGATTTAGGCCCGGTACTTGTGCGCACGGCTCATCCCTCCGAACTCATTGCGCAGTGGCACCGACATCCTGAACAACGTATCGACGCCTGCATTTTTTTCAGCGATGCGTCCTTGAAAATCGTCTCTGAACATTTGCAGCGTTTCCTGAGCCCCCTTGATTATCTCGGTCATTCAAGTCTGCTGCGCTTCGCAGATCCGCTGGTGATGCACTATTGGCTATCGAGCTATGACCCTGAACATTTGAACTCGACGCTAGGCCCCATCGATCAACTCTGGGTTCAGTCACCCCTGCGCAGCTGGCAACAAAACCTCGATCCAGCGATCACGACATTTGTTAACGAGCGTGCGCAAAAAGTCTCTCGAGCGCATTTTCCTCTGGTGAGCGAACGTCAGTTGCAAGCCTTCGAAAGCTGCCATCGATGGCTATTCGAAGGGCGCCTATACGAATGGATCAAAAAGCAGGATCCGCTGGCCTTTCTGGGCCAGAGCGACGATCAAATCGAAATCTGGCTGACGCATGTCGTGGACAGCGCAATTGAGTGGGGGCTGGTCAGTGAGTACGCACTGGCGACCTGGGCCGACATCTGCCACGACTGGGGCCTGGGCTTTGTAAGCTCGCCAAAGGGCCACTACCAATCCTGGTGCGTTCAGTACCCCGAGCATCAGCATTTACCCCCGGAACTGCGCATAAACGCACTCGATGAATACCGTCAGAAAGTTCGTACCGACAGAGATGCCATGCATGACCGATAAATCCGGCACACTAACGCAACGACGTGCTGCAACGTTCGCCAAGATACCCGCCACGGCTACCAGTCTGTGCCCCTTCCGAAAACCTGAAGTCGCCATCGTACCCGTGCGCTATGCGCTGGACCGCTCCCGCTACGATGCCGCGTCCGAGAAGCTGAAACCGCTACTCAAGGGCAGCCGCTGGGCGGTGATGCCGAAGCTGAAAACACGCAGCTATACCCTTCGCCAGCTGTATGACGGCTACGTGTATGTCTACGACGAAACTGCCGAAACGTTGCATGAATACGCGGTGTCAGCCGCCACTGGCAACCTGAGCCGTATTGTCTGGACCGATGCGCAGCTTGGCAGCGACCAGCGCAGTGGCGGCAGCGATGCCAAGCCTTTTCTGCTCTATCCGCGAAACAACCTGCTGCGCATCGCCTTTTCAGCGCAGCAGTGGACCTAACGAACATGCGAACACCTGCGTTCGAACCCGGCAAGCCGCGATTCATGGATGAAAGCGCTGGATCTGAAACGCTACTGCATGACCATGGCCGAGCCGGATACCTTGCCACTGAACCGCATCGCCGAAGCGGTGGCGGACATCGACAAGGAGCATGTGGTTGGTGATGACCGCTTTGCAGACTCGGCGGTTCCTACATCCGAATCCTCCAGTGAAGAAACCCAGCCGCTGTTTTCGCCAATCGGCGCTGACGTTTTCTGGCAGGGCAGCGTTGAAGATCAGGACAGTTCCCTGCTCATCGCCCTTGATGACCCGCTGGCCATTTTTAACGATCTGGGCATGCAACTGGCCGCCGATCAGGCCGCTTACCGCAACTGGCAAGCCGAGCACGAACACAAGATCCAGATCGCCCAGACCGTCACCACGCTATGTGGCGCTGAAAGCGAGCCGGAGAAACTGCCAGCATCGGTGCGCAACAATGCCGCGCTCACTCACCAGTATCTGGGCGAGCTCGAAGCTTACTTCGAGCAGTGCATCCTTGAGGAAGCGCAGATCAGCAGCAGTAACGTTCCCGGCGATTTTCTGCTGATGCCGGACATGTTCAAGAGCCTGGACATGCGCAAATCGATTGAAATACGTTACGGCAGCGCGCCCTCCGACGAGGCCCTGCAAGTCTGGAAAGATCGCCACAAATGGCGGCGCGAGGTCGATCTGAGTGGTGCGCGTGCGTACCTTCAGCAGCACCTGCCAACCGGCGACACACTGCTGCAACAGGTGCGTGACACGCAAAGCGACTTTCGGCAATGGTCGGCCCATCTGGGCACCGAACCGCTCAAGCTGTTTGTCGACACCACACACCCTGAAAGCCTGCTTTATCTGCAAACGCTCATGCTTAACCTGCAGATCATCTACGCTCAGGACAACGCCGCCAGCGCCTGGCTCGCCGAGCAGGAAGCCAACGACAGCAGCCTGTTTGGCACGCTGCGCTACGGCTTCTCACCGGCGCTCAAGCACGCCCTACACCAGGAGGCCAACGCGCTGCTGAACGGCCTTGGCGACATCACCAACCTGGCCACCCGCATCGGCGAACTCAACGGCACGCTCAATCACCAGGGCTTTGCCGACAAGCCATGGATGAAGGCGCTGAAACAACCCGTTCAGGACACCTTCAAAGCCCTGAGCCAACTGGCCAGCAGCGCAGGCAAGGCAACGTTCGAAAGCATCCTGCTGGCCTGGGTGCCCATCGACAGCCGCCTGGCGGTGGGCAAGCAGCAGAACATCGTTGCACTGATACGCACGCTGTTGATCGGTCAGATTTTGCTCGACTCAAAGGCGCGTATTGCGATCGATCACACCATGCTAGCGAAGCTGAAAAACTGGATCAGTGAGTGGCAGGTGCTTAACAAACAGATCAGCGACACCCGCCGCAGCTGGCTCTACCCAACCGCTTACAACCCCCGCAAAAGCATCGCCAGCCACCTGCGCGCGCTCGAGCAAAAACTTCGCCTGCACGAACTGAGCATGCCCGCCCTGCTCGACTATCAGAACAACCAATACACCAAGCAATTGCAGGACGAGATTCGCCTGCACTTCCAGTCCGGCAAAGCCATCGCCAAAGACTGGCTGAGCACCGCCAGGCGCTGGCTCGATGGACTGGGAAGGATTGCCGGCTCGATCACCTGGGGCGTGATCATGCTCAACTTCATCAACACCGCTTTCACCTATCGCGACCTTACTCGGGACGGAGACTTCAGTGCCAAGGACATCGGCAAGGTGACGTATGGGTTGGGGTATAGCTTTAACTTGTTGATGGCGGTGTTTGTTGAAGCGCCGTGGGCAATTATCAGGGATGCGACGCCGGTGCTGATTGACGGCAAGAATGTGGGGATTCTGGATCGTTCTGCGGGTTATTGGAGGGCAAAGGGAAATGCGGCGTGGAGTGATGCGATACGTGGGTTCAGGGTTTCGATGGTGGCGATGGGGGCGTTTGGGGTAGCGGCGTCTACGTTGGAGTTGATAGACATCTACGATGACCTGACTAAAACAAAAACAACTGAAGAGGCAACTGTCACACGTATAAAATTTGGTTCAGTAGGCCTTATGGCGATAGGCAGCACATTCCAGCTCGCTGCAGGAATTCTTCCAACCAGTTCTTATACATTGGTTGCAATGAACCCGTGGTTTAGCGTAGCAATTCTGCTAACAGGTGTGATTTATCTATTGACTAATATGGCGTTGAATTATTTCAAGCAAGATAGCGTTGGATGGTGGCTGCGAAAATGCAGCTGGTCCAAATCAATCAACTACCATTATTCAACAGATGCAGATGGTCAACTTGAAGAAAAGCTTGCTCTGCTCACGATACAGCTGAGCCCTCAGGTTCATGTTAAAAGCACCACACGCGACGAAGACCATTATTTTGGTAGAGATACCCCCTATAGCGCTCCGGTACAATACGGTGCTGGTGTGCAAATTCTTCTGCCAAGCGCAGTGCGCGGACAATCAGTACATTTCAATATCATCAGTAGTAAACGTCCACTGGGCGTGCTGCCTGTAGCAAAAATTGATGACCCGATACTCGACCCCTTTCTCGATAGAGGACAGTTCAAGAAGGTTGATCAATTTAAAAAGCTTGTCAATCAGCCCGCTCGCAAAGCCCAAGAAGATTTCACATTTCCGCTTATGCCCCCTGAAAGTGAAGATGTTGTTTGGGAAACCTGGGTGCCGCTTGAGAAAGACGCAACGTATCTGGAACTACAAATATGGTATCCCGACAGTCTGATAAGACCTGGTCAACAGGACGTAGGCTACCTGTTTCAACTGAAACTTGATAGTCAGGGAGATACAGCAGTCGACGGGCTGGCACATGTCGAACTGGAAATAAAAGCGTCTAGTCGAATCAGCACCTTGACACTTGAAATAGCGGAATAACATCATGACTGATAAAACGAAAGCCCCTATCTTGCAAAAAACAAAAAACAATATCGCTGATGATTCAGGTAATGCTAAAACAATCAGTCCGAGCCTAGCGAGCAACGATATTTTTAACTGGTCCATAAAAACCATGGCAAGATCCCCCAATGAAATATTTTGGACCCAGCTAGGTACGATATTTATATGCGCGCTGCCCATGAGCTTCTGCATATGGCTTGGCAGGGATGTCTATCTAGAGAAGCCCTCTGAGGCACTTTTTCTGGTGTACACATTTGCGGGCGCCGCCATCTACATCATAGCGTTAGGCGTCCGCCAAAAAACCATCTACAACTACACCATCAAAACCGACAGAGCCCACCTCGAGTACTACCTCCACTACCCC